>JADLCA010000105.1 GCA_020847495.1 Candidatus Hydrogenedentota bacterium
CCGCGGCATGGGACCGGTGAAGTTGGTGAAGGAGGAATCGAAACGTTCGAGGTAGTGTTTCACCACCCCGCCCTGGAACAGGTTCAGCATCCAGCCCTCGCCGCCAGGTGCCGCGCGTTCGACGACGGTGCCGGATGGCTCCTGGGACACCGATACGATGGACCATTCTCCATCCGGCGGCGTCCACTCCTGTTTCCCCGTCGCGAGGACTGCGAGGAGGTCGACGGATTGGCCGCTATCGCCGAAAGCCATCACCGCCTGAAAATGCTCTCCCTTATCCGACAAGGGGGAGGGCTGTCCTGCGACCGCGACATCTATCTTTGCTTTCACAACCGCATTGGCCATGTCATCGGGGATATTGGGACCACCGAAATTCCAGCCCGTGCCGGTGGTCATGTCTATCCACATCCCCAGCCGGTTCGCTTCCTTGACGGTGTGCGCGAGTAGTTCCATCCAACGCGGGCTGAGGTACTCGACGTAGCGGTCCTCGTAGCCCTTCGCGCCGTAGATGGGGACGATGTGCATGCCCCCGAGTCCCGCCGCATGGAAAGTCTCCAACTCCCGCGTGAGATTCGCCTCATCAACCGCGCTCGCCATCCAATGCCAGTACGCGCCTGGGCGGTGTTGGGGATCGATCGTGGGCCAGCCGCAATCATCGGCATATGCCGTGAAGCACCACAACGCGAGAAGGCACACTGGCCCTTGCAACAACCGGAAGCCGAGACTCATCGTTATTCCCCCTTGCGTACTGAATCCATGAGGGCGCGCACACTCGTTGACACCGTTAAGGGTAATCGGAAGTCTCATTTCCGCACAACTGCGCGATGGCAATCGGAATCTCGAAAGGCGGCGCGGACGCACCGTGCTGTACTAAAACCCAAGCGCCGCAGCATGAAAAATCATGCAAATGATGAAGCTGGCATGAGATGTTTCCTTCTCCCGGCGCTACGGCAAGACATAGAGAGAATTGGACTTCGCGGGGAGAGCAGAATTGCCGTGCCCCGTCACCTGCAGGCATTGGATCGAATATTGCTCACCGCGTAAGCAAAGCTCGCTCCGTGATCGGTCAATACAGAAAGGCTCCAAGGTAATGACCCGTCGTTTTCAGGTTGTGTACGCCATCTCCTACGGCATTCTCACGCACGTGGTATTCGCCATCAGCGTGGCCATTATGGTGCGAGCCCTCTATCATGGACTCAACACGGGATTGGGGCCGCTTCACGGTTGGGCCGCATGCATCGCCAACGCACTGCTTGTGATTCAATTCCCTCTGCTTCACTCGCTCATGCTCACGCCTTGGGGCCGTGCCGTCATGGCGAAGGCGGCGCCTGGGGGTCTGGGCAAAGACCTTGCACCTACCACGTATGTGCTGATTGCCAGCCTGCAATTGATGCTGGCCTTCGTGTTGTGGTCACCCAGCGGAATCGTGTTCTTTGAGCCGCACGGCATGATGTTCTGGGTGTTGATGCCCCTGTACCTGACAAGTTGGATTTTCCTCGTGAGGGCGCTGACCGACGCGGGGCTCGGTCTCCAGATGGGGTACATGGGCTGGTTGTCCGTAGTGCGCGGCAAACGGCCCGACTATGGCTCTTTCCCTACGCACGGTCTCTTCCGAGTGTGCCGCCATCCGGTGTACCTGGGTTTTGCGCTCGTGCTGTGGACGAGCCCTATCGTCACGCTGGATGGCATGCTGCTTGCCTCCGCGTGGACCGTCTATTGTCTGGTGGGCCCGCTCTTCAAGCAGAAGCGCTATGCGGGATGGTACGGCGAACGGTTCGCGCAGTACTGCGCTTCTGTTCCGTACATGCTGCCAAGGCTGAGGGCGCGGCGCGGCGGACATTGAGTCTGAGAAGTTTGCCTGCCTATCTCGCGGCCGTGCGCATCCATCTCCACTACGTGAGTATCGACTAATCACCTCCGCAAGCGTTACGATATCGACGCCAACTTGTGCGCGCGGCGAGATGGGAGGTCGGTCGTGGTTGAATATGATCTTGCTCCTGCACGGGGACCTTCTGATTCAAGTTGCATGCGGACGCGAGATAACCTCTGCCGTCCCTCCTGGACTGGGTGAAAAGGAAGCGTGTCAATTGACCCAGGAATGAATTCCTGGGCTATTTTCTGCCGTCCCTCCGGGACTCACTGCGCTATTCCCAATCATCCTTCCGGGACTCATAAGTGTGTGATTGATCGTAGTACCGTGTTGAGAAGTGGGAGATTAGGTATCGGCCCTCGGGCAGGAGAGTTCGGAAAATGAATATCCACAATCGGAGAGCGTTTTTGAAGCGTGCCGGGGCCGCGGCCGTAGGGATCGGCCTTCCGGTGTGTGCCGGAGCCCGTGCGGGCGAGGCCGCGCAGCACGAGATCAAAGTCAGGGTCGAGGCACACGAAAGCCCGCTGGTCGCCAAGACGTTTGCGATACTGAAGACCCGTGTCGAGGAGCGCTGCCCCGTGAAGGTAGTTGAAGCGCGCGAGGGGGCGCAGCTCGTTCTGACAGTAGACAGCAGCCTTCCGCTTGAGGCCTATCGCATTGACGACGATGGGGCGGCGGTTTGCATCTCCGGCGGATCGCCGCAGGGCCTGCTATACGGTGTTGGGAAGTTCCTTCGGACCAGCGGGTACGAGGAGACGTTCCGCCCTTCATCCTGGCGGGGGACCTCGGAGCCGCGCGGTACTCTTCGCGGAATGTACTTCGCCATGCACTTCCACAACTGGTACCACCAAGCTCAGGAAGCGGAGATTACAAGGTATGTCGAAGACCTCGCGCTGTGGGGCGTCAACGCGCTCATGGTCATCTTCCCGATGATCAACCTGCGCGATTGGAGCGATCCGCAGTCGGAACCGGCCATGACGAGGGTGCATCAATATGCCAAATTGGCCAAGGACCTCGGGATTCAGTTTGCCACAGGGCTGAACAATTGCATGTTCATTGATGCGCCCGACGCGATTCGCGCAACGCGCCTGCCGGACCCAACCAAGCGGCGAGGCAACAGCGGTCACCCCATTTGCCCGAGCATCCCCGAGGGTCGCGCATACCTGATGGAGAGCACGCGTGTCCTTTATGAGAAACTGGCCAGCGTGGGGTTGGACATCGTGGTCTTCTGGCCGTACGACGAGGGCGGGTGCGCGTGCGAGAAGTGCATGCCGTGGGGAAGCAACGGCTACCTGAAACTCTCCGAGGAACAGGCGCAACTCGGGCGCAGCTATTTCCCGGGCATGAAGACGGTCTTGAGCACGTGGATGTTCGACACGCCGCCGGAAGGCGAGTGGCAGGGACTCACTGACGTCCTCGCGAATGATGGGAAGTGGCTGGATTACATCCTCGCCGATGCGCACGAGGATTTTCCCCGCTATCCCCTGGATCTGGGTGTGCCGGGCAAACGCCCCTTGCTCAACTTTCCGGAGATCAGCATGTGGGGGAACAGTCCGTGGGGCGGCGTTGGTGCGAACCCTCTCCCCTCCCGTTTCCAACGCCTGTGGGACCAGGTGAAGCACGTGGTCTCAGGCGGGTTCCCGTATAGCGAAGGCATTTATGAGGACATGAACAAGGCCGTAGTTGTTCACTACTACTGGAACCCGGACCAGTCCGCGCGGGACACCTTGAAAGAATACATCGCGTACGAATTCGGCGCGGGCGTGACGGATGACGTGCTGGCGCTTGTCGATCTGCTTGAGGCGGCTGCGTCGAGTTCTTTCCAGAAGCAGCCTGTGGACAAGGCCGGCGTCCAACGCGCCTACGAGCTGGCGGAGTCAGTGGATGCGCGCTTGCCCGAGTGGGCGAGGAAGAACTGGCGGTGGGAAATCCTGCACTTGAGGGCTGTCCTGGACCGTGAGCGGTTCGCCGGCGGCGGGTTGGAGACGCCGGCGGCGGAAGCCGCCATGGTGCGGCTCATCGAGATCTACCATTGCCAGATGGACACGGATGATCCGTACCATCACCGCGTCCGGCCGCCGTTGAAGCGGGCGACATCACGCAGCGGGAACAAATGAACTGGCGAAGCGGATGAGAAGCAGAGAATCCTCACGGCACCTTGTCTAACCCCACGCATAAGGTGGGTTGGTGCCGCACCTTCAGCGCTCAAGACTTAGGAGCACTCGTGACCCAGGGCGGCGCTTCGCTCTGCCCTGGACTACTAACTTGCAGGATATTAAAGAAGTTACGCACATTCTGCGCGGCTTTCGGACTACGTTGGCCTGCGGTCGCATGCAC
>JADLCA010000106.1 GCA_020847495.1 Candidatus Hydrogenedentota bacterium
CTGATTACTATGGCAATACTTCTTCCAGACAAGACATGCGAACAAGTCCGGGCCGTGCGCACGCGCGCCGGCATCTGGGTTCGCCACGACCAGACCTTCGTCCGTTTTGAAGGACGCGATGTGGCTTCGTGGCTTCAAACGCAGACATCCAATGACGTCATCGCCCTGCGACCGGGCAGTGGTCACGCAAGTACGCTGCTCGATCGAAAGGGCCGCCTGCAGGCCCATTTCACGCTGCACCGATGGGAAGACGAGTACTGGATGCTCATCGAGAAACAGCAGGCGCCTCACCTGCTGGAACAGCTGGACGCCCACCTTTTTCTCGAAGACGTGCATATGGAAGATGCCGGGGACTCGCTCGAACAGGTCGTAATCCAGGGACCCAAGAGTATGACCATCCTGGCGTCACTGCTCGACACGGAAGAAGGGACCGCCTCTGTCTATCTGCCGCGCGGTCGCTATGAATGCCATCCACTCGAAGTACTCGGCTGCCAAGTCCTCGTATTCTACCTCTCGCTTGCGGGAGAGGACGGCTACGTTCTTGTGACGCAGAGCGGCGAGGCGGACGAGCTTGCCGCGCGGATCTTGGAGTGGGGGAGAGGCTTCGGTCTTTTGGAAATCGTCGGGGATGCGCGCGAGATCCTGCGTATCGAAGCGGGCATCCCACGCTTCGGACTCGATATGGACACCACCAACCGCATGCCCGAAACGACGCTGGAACGCGATGGCGTCAGTTACGACAAGGGCTGCTATCTCGGACAGGAAGTGGTGGCCAAGCTGCGGGCCTACAGCTCGGTAAAGGTCGCCTTGTGCGGGCTCATCTTCCCGCCCGATCTCTCCGCCTATCCCGAAGCCAATGCTCCAGTGATGGCCAGCGGACAAACCGCGGGCACCATCAAGTCCGGCACGTACTCGCCAACGCTGAATGCATGGATCTGCCTGGCCTACCTGGACCGCGATCACCGTACCCCGGGAAGCACATTGACGTTCACAACCTCGCCTGAAAGCGCATCATTCCAAGCGGAAGTCGCGGTGCTGCCCTTCTACGCGGCACCCTCACGCGAGGAGCGCGCCGCGGCACTCTACGAACAAGCTCTGGCCCGCTTCGAGATCGACGAACTCGATGAGGACACCGCGGCCATCGAACTGCTCAAGGAAGCCGTGCTGCTGCATCCGCAATTTGAAGATGCCTACGAGGCCCTGGGCGTAATCCTGCACCGGCACCATCGCGTCGACGAAGCTATTCACTACATGAAGATCCTCGAACAACTCAATCCCGACTGTGTCATGGCCCACACGAATCTATCCGTCTTCTACGTGTCCAAGGGGATGATCGAAGAAGCGGAAGAGGAGAAAGCGAAAGCGGCAGTGGCCCAGATGCGCCTCGCGCGGGATTCCCAACGCGCCGAAGCCATGGCCGCGGAAGAACGCGAGCGCATCCGCCGCGAAGCCCGGGAACGCATGGAGATGTTTCGCGAAGTGCTCGAGATTGACCCGGACGATCCACTCGCCACCTTCGGCATGGGCATGGCGCATATGCAGGTTGATGAGTACGAGAACGCACTGCCCTACCTGCGCCGTGCCACCGAGGTCCAGAAAGACTACTCCGTTGCCTTCCTGAATCTGGGCAAATGCCTTGAGTTCCTGAATCGCATTGAAGACGCCGCCGATGCCTACCGATCCGGCATCGCGGCGGCAGGCCGCAAGGGCGACCTCGTGCCCCTCCGCGAAATGGAACGCCGTTTGAAATCGCTGGGCGGCGTTCCAACGCGCTGAAGCCGCAAGCCCGAACCAGCGCACATTGTAGGGCGGGATTTGTTCCCGCCCACTTGCCTTTCTGATTGAGAGTTGCCCGGAAACTACCCCGTGGACTCATCCAAGCACGATGCCCTGACTGGGAGCGCCGGCATACCTGCCGGCTCTTCACCCAGACAC
Organism: Candidatus Hydrogenedentota bacterium; assembly: GCA_020847495.1. Classification (GTDB taxonomy): domain Bacteria; phylum Hydrogenedentota; class Hydrogenedentia; order Hydrogenedentales; family SLHB01; genus JAHDWY01. Next base: position 1,936 of record JADLCA010000106.1, read on the forward strand.
CAGCGGTCCCCGTCCATCGGGGAAGGCGGGAACAAATCCCGCCCTACTCAACGCACCCTGGCGTGCGTTCGCGGCTTCGAGTGGCTCTCACGTCGGCACAGGCATTTCATTGCGCTTCACGAGATAGTAGAGGATAGGCACTGCCATCCGTGATAGCAGCAGCGACGCCACTTCACCGGCCATCAGCGACAGCGCCAGACCCTGGAAGATGGGGTCGAACAGAATCACTGACGAACCCACGATCACGGCGGCGGCAGTCAGCAGCATCGGCCTGAACCGGACCGCGCCCGCATCCACGACGGCATCGGCCAACGGCATGCCTTGCTTCAACCGCAACTCGATGAAATCGACGAGGATAATCGAATTTCGCACAACGATACCTGCGCCCGCGATGAAACCGATCATGGACGTCGCCGTGAAGAAGGCGCCCATGAGCCAGTGGGCAGGGAGGATCCCCACGAGCGAAAAGGGTATGGCCGCCATGATCACGAAGGGTGTCTTGAGGGACTGGAACCAGCCGACCACCAGAATGAAGATCAACACGAGCACCGCGGCGAATGCGAGTCCCATGTCGCGAAACACTTCGTAGGTAACGAACCACTCGCCGTCCCATTTAACCGACAGCTTTTCGGACGAGAACGGCTGCTGCGTGGAGTACTGTTCGAGCGCGTACCCTTCCGGTATCTGCAGTGCGGCCACTTTCTTCATCAACGCGAAGATGACGTAGACAGGGCTCTCCGCCTTTCCGCCGACATCGCCCGTCACATACACAACGGGCATCAGATTCTTGTGGTAGATGCTTTTGTCCTGGGTGGTCTCCTCGACGCGCACGAGTTGCCCCAGCGAGACCAGGTTGCCTTCCTTTCCAATGACCTTGATGCTCTTGAGGTCTTCTATGCTGGAGCGCTCGGCGCGGTCCAGGCGCAAATAGATGGGCACATCTTCCTTCTCGGCCGGGTCATGGAGCAGACTCACGCCCATGCCTTGCAAGGCGATCTGCAGGGTCTGGCTCACCTGTTCAACCGAAACACCGTTCAGGGCCGCCTTCTCCTGATCAACTACAATCTGATATTTGGTTTGGTCGTCTTCAATGTACGTATCAACGTCAACTACTCCCTCCGTACTCTCGAAAACGTCCTGTATCTGCCTCGCGACCTCTAATTGCCGCGTATAGTCGGGCCCATATATTTCGGCCACGAGGGTCTGCAACACGGGCGGTCCTGGGGGCACTTCAGCGATTTTCACGCGTGCCCCATGCTTCGCGGCAATGGCCGCGATGGGAGGACGGACGTTCTTCGCGGTCTGGTGACCCTGGATAGGCCGGTATTCCTTCGGCGCCAGGTTGACCTGAATATCGGCCACATTGGCGCCGCGCCGCGTGAAGTAATGCCTCACCAGGCCATTGAAATTGTAAGGAGAGGCCGTGCCCGTATACATCTGGATGTTGGCGACTTCGGGAACCGTGCGAAGGTAGTCCCCAATCTCTCGCGTTACTGCGGCGGTCTTCTCCAGCGTGCTTCCTTCGGGCATGTCGACAATGACCTGAAACTCGCTCTTGTTGTCGAAGGGCAGCATCTTGACCAATACCTTCGAGAGGGGAACCAGCGCGCACGCGGCGAGCAAGAGCACCACCACCAGAGCCAGAAACCCGTACCGGTACACCGGCACCGTCACCAGCGGCCGCATAATCCGGCGGTAGAGCCGATCCATCCATCCTTCGGAGTGGCCGTGTGGTTCCGGTTCGGGGGAGTCGGAAGCAGCTTTGCCGCGGCGGAGAAGTTGGAGAGGATTCCAGGAACGCTTCGATCCGTGTTGCCCATTGGACTTTAGAAGGCGGTACGCCGCCCAGGGGGTCACCACGAATGCGACGATCACGGAGAAGATCATGGCGGCCGAAGCCCCCACCGGAATAGGCCGCATGTAGGGGCCCATGAGACCGCGCACGAAGGCCATGGGCAGGATCGCGGCAATCACGGCCGCGGTGGCCAGCAGCGTCGGGTTACCGACTTCGTCCACCGCCTCCACGGCAATATCAACTACGGTCCGGCCCTTGTTTTCGGGGAGGTGATAGTGTCTCACGATATTCTCGACGACGACGATGGCGTCATCGACCAGAATACCGATGGAGAAGATCAATGCGAACAAAGTTACGCGATTGAGCGTGTATCCATAGAAGTAGAAGACAACAAGCGTCAACGCGAGGGTGACCGGGATCGCCACGCCCACCGTGCCGGATTCCCGAAGGCCAAGGGTCAGCGCGATCAAGATGGAAACCGAGACGATGGCGATTCCCATGTGATACAGCAACTCGTTCGACTTCTCGGCGGCAGTTTCGCCGTAGTTCCGCGAGATGGTCACCTGGACGTCGCTTGGCACGATCACACCCTGCAACGTCTTTACCTTTTCAAGCACCTTGGTCGCGACGACTATGGCGTTGGTGCCTTTTCGCTTTGCCACGGAGATGGTCACGGCAGGCGTGACGCCATTGGCCTTTTCACCACCGTGCGCCTGTCCCAGGATGTGGCTGTGCTCGCTGGACGGGCCCGTAGCATGGAAGACGTAGTCCGCGGCCTCCTCGGGGCCATCCAGAATGTCGGCGACATCGCGCAGATAGAGGGGCTTCTGATTGAACGCGCCGACGACGACGTTTCCGACGTCTTCCGCGTTACCGAGAAAGTCCCCGGTCTCCACCAGATAGTCTTTGTTCTCCGCGGCAAACGCCCCCGACAAGGACCGCGAATTGGCTTGTGACAACATCGGCACAATGGCGGCCGGCGCGACGTTGTGTGCGGCCATGCGCGCCTTGTCCAATACGACGCGGACCTGCCGCCGTTGCCCCCCAATGAGCTTGACCTCTGAGACGTCCGGGACCTCTTTGATGGCATCGTGAAGCTGCGCGGCGACGCGGCGCAGCGTGAAGTGGTCGTAGCGCTCGCTGGAAAGCGTCAGCGCAAGAATAGGCACGTCATCGATGGAGCGCGGCTTGATCAACGGCTGGCTGGCTCCCGGAGGAATCAGGTCGAAGTTGGCGAACATCTTCTGATTGAGCCGAACGATGGCGTCTTCTTCCGGCGTGCCAACCAGGAAACGCACGATGGCCATGGACTGGCCAGGACTCGATGTGGAGTAAACGTACTCGACGCCGGGGACTTCCCACAGAAGCTTTTCCATGGGCTTTGTAACGCGTTCTTCCACTTCCTTCGCGCTGGCCCCGGGCATCTGCACGAACACGTCGATCATCGGCACGATGATCTGCGGCTCTTCCTCGCGAGGCAGGAGCACGACAGCCCCGATGCCCAACAAGATGGATGCGCCGATGATGAGCGGTGTGAGCTTGCTGTCAATGAAGGCGTGGGCAATCTTGCCCGCCATTCCAAGTTTGTGAACCATCCCGAACCTCGACTCTAGTTGTGCTGGACGGCCGCACCGTCCACCACCGCGCCGGTATTGTCCGCCACAATCGTCTCACCTGCCTGCAGGCCGCTGAGTACTTCCACATCAGAGCCAAAACGTTTACCAGTCGTGATAAGCCTGAGCCGGGCGACGCCGTTTTCGTCGAGGGCGTAAACGCCGGTCAACTGGCCCCGCTGGAAAACCGCCGAGGCGGGAACCGTGAGCACATGGTTTTCGCCGGTGACGAACCGGGCGCGGCCAAACATCCCCGACCATACCGGCGCCGACTGCGGCAGGTCGATTTTGACGACAAACGTCCGGCTTGACGGATCGGACGTGGGGGCGATCTCGGCCACCCTGCCGGCAAGTTCGGCTGTCTGCGGTCCATCCAGAAGGATCTCCGCTGCGGCACCCAGCGCAATCCTGTGGACCTGCTCCTCGTCTACCTGGGCTTCGAGCCGATAGTGTTGGCCGTCTTCGAGAATGAGAAGGGGGCTCCCCGGAGCGGCCAGGTCTCCCACCTCGACAGTCTTGCGCGTGACGATACCCGCGAACGGAGCAGTGACCTTGGCAAAACTCCGCAAGGTCTCGGCGTTGCTCAACCCGGCCTCGGCCTGTTGGACGCGCGCGTCGGCTTCGCCCAGTTTCGCGCGCGCCGAGAGCACCATTTCCGCGGCGCGTGCCGCGTCGGCTGCGGCGCCCTTGGAGCGCGCCTCAGCCTCGTCGTAGACTTGGCGCGAGACGGCCTGCTTTTCCGCAAGCGCCTTGTAGCGCCGGAACGCGGCCGCCGCAAGATCGTTTCCCGCATCCGCGGCAGTCTGGCTGTGCACGGCAGCCTGCGTCATCTTCTCCGTGTCTTGCCGCATCTCCCGGGCTTCGCGGAGCGCGCTCTCGGCCCGCTGGACTTGGGCGTCCACCTCCCGGGAATCGACTTCCACGAGCACCTGGCCCGCCTCTACACGGTCTCCCTCTCGCACGTTTACGGCGAGAACATGGCCCATGATTTTGCTCTGGATGGTGGTGGTCATCTTGGCGCGGACTGTCCCTACCGCTTCGTAAGGCACGGAAATCAACTGCTCTCGCACGGTTGTTACCGGCGCCTGCACGGACTGAGATGGCGAATTGCTCTCATGCGCGGCAGGAGAACTGCCGCACCCCGTCACGCTTGCCGCCACTACGGCGAGTGCTCCGAAGGAGACCATGTGTCTCATTGCTTTCTCCTCGATAGAATCCAACATGCGGTGGGGTCGAATCTGCAAAACGTCGCGTTCGGTCCCCGCTTGGCGCTGGTCATGTCCGAAGGTCATGGCCAGCGCACGACTGCACTAAAAGCAAGACAGGTGCCACTTTCCATCAATTGGGCACGCCGACATAAGTAATTGTCGCATAGTATCTTATCATGCCTGTTCCTATGGCGTGACTGCAAGATAAAGTGTATGGAGAATCATACGGTGGACTTTCCTGCTGGAAAGTTCATACGTGTCTTGAGCGTCGGGGTAGGGACAGAGACCGGGACTCTCGAGAGGAAATCTAGTGCGGAACTGGGCCGCACCAAGAGCCACCGAGGCGTCGGCGCCATTTGGCTGCGGCCCTGTTCCGCGAACCCTCCGCCCGGAGATGCCACATCTCCGGGTTCCCCCGGCGAGTCCAGGGGGTTCGGTCAACCGGGGGCGGGAGAGGGAGGGTCGATGAAATTGGTTGCAGGGATGCCCACTATCACCTCGCACCCGCATGAGGCAAACCAGCCTTCTCGAGAATCCAAACCATGGGACACCAGTTGGTAAAACCCGACTGGAAGAGATTGAGACCCACAAAACCCGTAAAAAACAGCCAATAAGGGGTATGGTAGACGGAGAGCAGCACACTGACCAGGACGAATGCACCCGCGATAATCCGCAAGGCACGCTCGATGTTCATTGAATTCACCCCCCGCCCCCGGCCTTGAGTCCCCTGTGCCGGAAGCCCTCACTGACCTTTGCCTGCAGTCCTCATTATAGCAGAGTTTCGGGGATTGGGAAGAAAAAAGTCAGCCACCCGGTTCGCAGCGCATCCGTATGTCGGCAGCCATGATGGTCTCCACGCCGGGGCCGCGGAAGGTCCCCGATATGGGAGCGGCCCCCGAGGGCACGGGAGCCGCGGCGACAGCCACGTGCTGGTCGCTGACGGCGAGACCCTTGGAGGGGTCGAAGCCTCGCCAACCACCGCCCGGCAGGTAGACTTCCGCCCACGCATGCAGGTGACGCTTCTCGCGGGCCGACTGCGTGTGCCAGTACCCGCTGACAAAGCGGGCCGGGATCCCCATGGCGCGGCAGGCGTCCATAAAGAGCACGGCGAGGTCCCGGCAACTTCCCGTCTTTTCCTTGAGGGTGTGCTCAGGGGAATGGGGTGGACCTTGCTCGCGGATGATCTTGCGCGTGCCTTCGTGCAGGGCCGCGGTCAACGTGGTCAGAAACGGCATGGTTTCATGTCCGGCGCGCGTGGCGATGAACTCCGCGAAGCGATCGACTTCCTTGCTTGGAGCACTTCGCACGCGGTAGGGCGCCAGCGAATGCTGGAGGTCTCCGGTGAAGCGCAGAGGAAGTTTGAGCGCCAGTGGGTCGGCGATGATGAAGTCAAAGGGATTCGTGCGCAGCGTTTCCACCGTGAAGCGGGAGCGCACGCGAAAATCAGTGCAGACCCCGCCGAACCATGCGTTCAGCGCGGCGTTGCCATCGAGATCGACTGACTGAGCCTGGCCCGTGGGTTTCGGCTCAATCTCGATCGCGAATTGGAGCAGGCGTTGCGCGCCGTCGCAACGCGGCCGGAACCTGAACACATGCGGATCCAATGTCACCGGAAGACTGTAGCGATACGAGGTAATATGCTCGACGTGAAATACCATGTAGCCCCCACGCATGTCCCTGTTTATGAGACCGCGCGATTCGGCATGGGCCAGTGGGCAAAGTAGGTATCGAAGATGGCGTCACCGACACGGTTGAGCTTGGCCTGAAAGGCATCGAGGAACTCATGCAGGCCCCCGCGAATGACCTGGACGACATCGGCATAGGCCAATTCCGCGAGGAGCTGCCCGCAGCGCTGCTCGGCGGCGTTGGTGAAGGCGCCCTCCGGAGTCTGGGAGATGGCATGCAGCGAGTCCTGCGTCCGGTCCAGGCAATACAGCACGGCACGAGGGAACTCGCGATCCAGGAGCAGGAACTGAACCACGCGATCCGGTGCGATGCGCCCGTATCGCTTGCGGTAGGCCTCGTATGCGCTTGCGGAACGGAGTAGCGCTGCCCATTGGATGGCGTCGAACGTGCTGCCCACGTCGGTGACCGATGGCAGCAAGAGGAAGTACTTCACATCCAGGATGCGGGATGTCTTGTCCGCGCGCTCGATGAGACGGCCCAGGCGGCAGAAGTGCCAGCCTTCGCTGTGGGGCATGCAGGTAACCGTAAGGCCCGTGTAGAGATGGCTCGCCATCTTGACGCGGGTGAAGAAGTCGTGCGGCGCGTCCATGACGTCCCCTCGCCGCGCCGCGTCGCTGACCATGAGGTAGAACGTGTTGACCTGTTCCCACATCTCCGAGGGGATGATCTCGCGAATAGAGCGGGCGTTATCGCGCGCGGCGCGCAGGCATGAATGGATGGAATTCGGGTTCTCAAGATCAAACGCGAGGAATTGAATCACATTCTCGCGCGTGGCGGAACCGTAGCGCTCGATGAAACGCTTATAGTCGCCGGTAATATACACCATGGGTTCCCACTGCTCGCCCGTGGCGACGGGCAGGTCCAGGTGCAGGTGAAGGTTGACGTCCAGAAAGCGCGCAACGTTTTCGGCGCGTTCAATGTAGCGGCTGGTCCAATAGATCGAATCTGCGACTCGGCTCAGCATGATCGATGGTCTCCTTGCGTGCCGTCATACACCATGTGGGTATGCGCACCGTGAGAGTTCATTGCCAAAATGGCCTCAAGGACGGGTCACCGGTGCCGTGACCACCCACGTGTCCTTGCTGCCGCCTCCCTGCGAGGAATTGACGACCAGTGACCCCTTCTTCAGGGCCACGCGGGTGAGTCCTCCCGGCAACACGTAGATGTCTTCGCCGTACAGAATGTACGGGCGGAGATCCACGTGCCGTCCCTCGAAATGGTCGTCCACGATCGTGGGTACGCGCGATAACGAAAGGGTTGGCTGGCCGATATAATTGCGCGGGTTGGCCTTCACCAATTCCGCGAATGTTGCGCGGTCAGCTTCGCTGGCATGCGGACCGACCAGCATCCCGTAGCCGCCGGACTCGTTGGCGGCCTTCACCACCATTTTGTCCAGGTTCGCGAGAACATGGTCGCGCTCGGAATCGTCCCAGCACACAAACGTGGGCACGTTCGGGATGATGGCGTCCTGGTCCAGGTAGTACTTGATGAGCTTGGGGACGTACGCGTAGATCACCTTATCGTCCGCGATGCCGGTGCCCGGCGCGTTGGCGAGGGCTACACGCCCCGCGCGGTATACGTCCATGACACCCGGCACCCCAAGCATGGAGTCCGCGCGGAAGGACTTGGGGTCGAGGAAATCGTCGTCGATCCGGCGGTAGATCACGTCCACCCGCTCAAAACCCTTGGTGGTGCGCATGACGACGTATCCGTTATCAACGAGCAGGTCGCGGCCCTCGACAAGTTCGACGCCCATCTGCTGGGCAAGAAAGGAATGCTCGAAGTACGCGGAGTTGAACGAACCCGGCGTGAGCACGACCACCTTGGGACTCAAAACGCCGGCCGGAGCCATGTACTGGAGCATGTCCAGCAGACGCATCGGATAGTCGACCACCGGCCGCACCTTCGACGCTTCGAACACCTGCGGGAAGGTCCGCTTCATCACCTCGCGGTTTTCGAGCACGTACGACACGCCCGAGGGGCAGCGCAGGTTGTCTTCCAGCACATAGTATTGGCCGTCCCGGTCGCGCACGAGATCGGTCCCCGTCACATGGCACCACACGCCGCGGGGCGGGTTGAGTCCCGCGCATTGCGGGCGCAGAGACTTGGCGGACTGGATGACATGCTCGGGGATGATGCGGTCCTTCAGGACCTTTTGATCGTGATAAATGTCATCGATGAAAAGATTCAGGGCCCGAATGCGCTGCTTGAGGCCCTGTTCCAGCCAGTCCCATTCGCGCGCGTCCACGATGCGCGGAATGAGGTCAAAGGGGAAGATACGTTCCGTGCCGGCCGTGTCGCCATAGACGTTGAACGTGATGCCCATGTTGTATAGGGCGCGTTCGGCGGCCGCCTGGCGTTGACGGAGTTCGCCCTCATCAAGAGAGTTGATCATCTGGACCAGAAGTTCGGCCCCCGGGCGTGCCTTGCCGGTCTCTTCGAACAGCTCGTCGTAGAATTCACCGGGGTCGTACGAGTCAAAAGTCATCACCGGTCATGATTCTCCATATCCCGGCAGTGGACCGTGGCAACGCTGGCTCGGCGCAAAGGTGGGAACCACGGACAGCAACTACGAGGGGAGTATACACGACAGGCGCGCACAAGAAAAGCGGCGGGACATGGGGGCAAATAGCCGCGCGGTGATGTGAAGGATGGAAGTGTATGAGAGCAATAAAAGAAATGGGAATTGGCGGGGGTCTGGATGGTCGTGGACCTAACTTGAAGATTCCTGCGGGGCAATTGTCTTGGTCATCAGCCAGCGCAGTTGGCCAAAGGCCAGGGGGATCTGGGAAAAGTAGGTGTGGAGGGCGTAGCCTGCGGCGATGGACCAGGGCTGACCGCTGCTGCGCGTTTGCAGCGTCTTGCGCAGGAGAACGGCCGCGGCTAGCAGCAGCATCGTCGCCTGGACGGGCAGAGGACCCGCAAGCAGGAAGCCCGTGCCCGCGAGGTACGCGGAGACCCATGCGGCATTGGTCACGCAAGGCCGTACCCACAGGGGGTCCTTGGTGCCCGCGCAGCGCGAGGCAATTTCGATATACGAGGAGCCATTGCGCGCGTATTGTTTCCAATAGTCGCGAAAACCGGACCAGCCCAAATCGTGCAGAGCCATCCTGCGGTCCAGGTAGAAGATCTTCTTGCCAAAATCGTTGCGGATCCGCCAGCACAGATAGGGCTCCTCTCCGGAAGACACGTCTTCCGGGAAGCCTCCGGCTTGCTCGAAAACTTCACGGCGAAACAAGGCGCACCCGCCGCAATAGTCCACAAGCCCTTCGGATTGCCGCCAGTCCAACTGCGCCACCTGGAAGATGAACCCCTGGTTTGCCTCTTCGAGGCGTCCGCACACGACGGCGGTTTCGTCGTGCAGGTTCATGTACTCGATGGCGGCGGCCGGCCAAGCTGGATCGAGAGTCATGTCGCCGTCGATGAACTGGATATAGACACCCCGCGCCTGGGCGGCGCCGAGGTTACGGTTCTCGGCGGCGCGCCTTCTCCGATCGCCCCCGAGAACCCGGGGGACACCGCAGTCGTGCGCGATGGCCATGCTGTCGTCCTGCGAACCGCCGTCCACATAAAGGACTTCGTAGGGAATTCCCTCAAGATGGGCCTCCTGCAGAGATGTCAGGCACGCGCGCAGGTTGCGTGATTCGTTGTAGCCGATCACGATAAAGGAGAGCAGTATCGGGCGGGGGGCAGGCTCCATCGCTTTCCGCAGGATCCCCTGTAATTCCAACGTCCTCGGTAACTTAACATACTCCACACAATTCACCATGATAGTCATGGCCGTTGGACACCGCAAGACAACGGTGGAGTGAATCGGGTTGGATAGGATAAACTGTGCGTGTAGAAGCTGGAGGGCGCAAGTATGCCTGCGCTTTCCATGTCAGAGCGGGGGTCCCCGAAATCCACGCCTGAGGGCGGATCTTTTGGTTCGTCGTGAAGGGAGTTTCATGCGCACGTCCAAGCGACTTCGCGGGAGCAGGTGGTGATCCTTCTCAATGCGTTGTTTGGCGCCATCGTACTGTACTTGTCGATTGTTATCGCGTACATGATGGTGCTCACGATCGGCGCGTTCGCCATGCGCAAGAAATGCATGCCGGAGGCCGCGCCGCTTCGTATCGCCGTGGTCATGCCCGCGCACAATGAGGAGCTTCAAGTGGGCCCGTGCGTTCGCCGCGTCATGGATAGCAGCTATCCTCGCGAACGATTCAGCATCTTTGTCCTCGCTGACAATTGCACCGACGGAACCGCCGATCGCGCCCGCGAGGCCGGCGCCATCGTGTTTGAACGCTTCGACCCAACACTCAAAGGCAAGGGCCAGGCGCTCGACTGGCTGTTTCGGACCCAGGCCGGTTCCTTGAGCCAGTACGACGCGATTGCCGTCGTGGACGCCGATACGGAGGTGCATCCGGACTTTCTGCGTGAAGTCTCTTCGAGCTTGGCGCACCCGGACGTGCAGGTAGTGCAGGGATACCACGGCGTATCCAATCCGGGCGCCAATTGGCGCACCGCCTTGACCGCCGCGGGTTTCACCCTCATGAACGGGCTGCGGCAAGCGGGCCGCAGTCACTGGGGCGGCTCCGCGGACCTGAAGGGCAACGGCATGGCGTTTCGCACGGAACTCCTGCTGAAGTACGGCTGGCCGGCACATTCGATTGTCGAAGATCTCGAGTTCACACTGCGCCTGCTGTTGGACGGCACGATGATCCACTTCAATCCGGATGCGGTAGTGATTTCAGAAATGCCGACCTCGCAGGCCCAGGCGGAACCGCAACGGCGGCGCTGGGAATCGGGACGCCTGCAGATGGCCCTCACGTATGTGCCCAAACTGCTTGCGGCCTTTGTCCGGAACCCACGCTGGCGATACCTGGACGCCGCGCTCGAACTGACTCTCTCTCCGCTCTCCGCCATTGTGTTTCTCGAAGCCCTCGTCCTCGCGTTGGCCACCTTCAAGTTGCGCGAATGGCTTCCGTTTTGCCTGGGCATCACGGCGGCTACGATCGTGTATGTGATCGCGGGATTGTGCCGGATGCACGCGCCCAGGTCCGTGTGGCACGGCCTCCTGCTGACGCCGCTCTTCCTGCTGTGGAAGCTCCCTTTCTATGTCCGCCTTGTGTTCTCGAGCAAGCCGACAGGCTGGGAACGCACGCAGCGCGAGGCCGAATTGGGCCGGAGCGAAGATGAGCAACCTCCAAAGGTGCAGCCGTAGGCCGGGCGTTGGCCCTGGGCCAAAACATTTCCCGGGTGAAGGACCGTATGGTGGAGACAGGCATAGAACCCGCAACCCTTCGGGCCGCCGTAATCGGCGCCGGACCGATCTCGGCGGAGCACCTTCGCTTTCTAAAGCACAGCCCTGCCGCTCACCTGGTGGCGGTTTGCGACATTTCCGAATCCTTGGCGCGCTTCGGCGCCACGCGCTACGGCGCGGATAACTCCTATACGAATCACGAAGCAATGCTGGAGCGGGAACAGCTGGACGTAGTCCATGTGCTCACCCCTGCCCACACGCACTGCAAGATCGCGGCAGACTGTCTCAAAGCGGGTACCCATGTGATCGTTGAGAAGCCGATCGCACCCACCAATGAAGAGTTTCGCATGCTGGCAGCCATGGCGCAGTGGCAGAAGCGCGTGTTGACCGAAGACCACAACTACCGGTTCAACGAGCAGATTCGTGCTATCGAGGCACTGCGCGATGCCGGAAGCCTGGGTGAGGTGCGTGAAGTGGATGTCCGCATGGCGCTCAACATCACGGATGCGGACACGGGGCTGGCCGACCGGAACGTTCCAAATCCCTGCGGTACCCTCCCCGCCGGCATTCTGCACGACCTGCTCCCTCACCTCTGCTACTTGGCGCTCCGGTTCCTGCCGTCCGCGGATGAGTTCGCGGTCAAGTGGTCCAAACACAGCGAGCATCCATCATTCACCTATGACGCGTGCGACGCCCTGCTCATCGGCGGAGGCGTTCACGCGCGCCTGCGGTTTGTCAGTCATGAGTGGCCGGACTGCTTCACGGTGATCGTGCGCGGCTCGAAGGGCACCGTTGAAACGGACCTCTATCAACCCTACATGAAGCTGCTGGTGCCGCGGCGAGGCGGAAAGCAATTGACCCCGCTGGTAAACCAATGGGTAAATGGCATCGGACTCGCCAAGTCCAGCGTAACCGGATTCTTGAACAAAGTGAGGCGCAGGACGCCGCTCGAGGGTATCCAGACGTTTCTCGTTGAAACGTACAAGGCCCTGCGTACGGGGGCACCCGTGCCGGTCTCGTATGAGGACATGGACCGCACAACGCGTCTGATGGATGCGCTGCTCGCCGAGGAGAATCAGATCTAGTGGGGGGAGACATGTCACCGGCCGTGCGGCTCTGCATTACGGGCGCCAGCGGATTCCTCGGACGCCATGTAGTGGCGGAGGCGCTGAAGCGCGGCCATGAAGTGTGGGCGGTGGTGCGTCCCGCGGCCGGCCTTTCACATGTGAATTGGCTGGAGGACCCCGCTGTGCATATCGTCCGGGCTGACTTGCGGCGGCCAGAAGGGCTCGCTGAGGCCATCTCGGGTTGCGACGCGGTGCTCCATCTGGCGGCGGCGGTGGGCGGTGAGTTGTACACGCAACTCGCGGGAACCGTCGTGGGCACGGAGAATCTGCTGAAGGCCATGCAAAGCGCCGGTATCAGAAGACTTATCGCAGTCAGTTCTTTCTCGGTATACGGGTACATCGGCAAGTGGAGCCATAGCACCCTGAGTGAGACCTCTCCGCTGGAGACACGCCTCGATGAACGGGACGACTATTGCCTCACCAAAGTGCTCCAGGAGCGGCTGGTCCGCGAGGTATCCGGGCGCGAGGGCTGGGCTCTCACCGTGGTGCGCCCCGGTGTCATCTACGGCAGGGACCACCTGTGGACGGCCTGTCTCGGCGCGGAGCTTGGCGAGAGGACTTGGATTCGGATTGGGGCATGGGCCAAAGTCCCGCTGACGTATGTCGAGAACTGCGCGGACGCCATCCTGCTCTGTGCCGAAAGGGAAGAAGCGATCGGAGAAACGTTCAATATCGTGGATGACCGATGTCCGTCTCACCGCGGCTACATCCGCCTGTTGCGCCGGAGGATCTCGCCACGTCCGCGTGTAATTCCTGTGTCGTGGACGCTGATGCGCCTCGTATGCCGTTGCGCGTGGATTTCCAACCAGTTGTTCTTCGATGGAGAGGGGAAACTCCCGAGTGTTCTCGTGCCCGCGCGGATGCACGCGCGCTGTAAGCCGCTTCGCTATACGAACAAGCGTCTGCGCAAGACCTTGGGGTGGAGTCCCCGCTACTCATTGGAGGAGGCCCTGGACCGCAGCACGAGGGATATGGAGTTGCCGGCATGAGCCGGGAACTACGCATAGCCTACATGACCGGAGAATACCTCCGGATCTCACCATTCGTCTTCATCCACCGGGAAGTCACGGCGCTCAGGCAAGCCGGGATACACGTAGAGACGATTAGCGTGCGCGGCATTTCCGAAGAAGAATGCGTGAGCACTCAGCAGCGCGAAGAGCAGAAGACGACGCACATGCTGCTGCCATGTTCGCCGTGGAGACTTGCCGCGGCCCACGGACGTTTGAAGTTCAGCTCCCCAAGGCGCTACCTGCGGGCGTTCGCCTTGGCGATGAAGACCAGGACTCCGGGAAGGAAGGGATTCTTCTACCAACTTGCCTACTTCCTTGAAGCAGGCCTCGTAGCGGACCTCGTCCGCCGTCACGGCCTGACGCACTTGCACAATCACCTCGGGGATTCGAGTTGCACCGTCGCCATGCTCGCAGCCGAATTGGGCGGATTCACGTTCAGCTTCACCTTGCATGGGCCCGGGATTTTCTTCGAGCCCTATCGTTGGCGGCTCGATGCGAAACTGGCGCGCGCGGCCTTCGTGTGCTGCATCAGCCATTTCTGCCGCAGTCAGGCCATGCTGTGGACCGCCCCGGAGCGCTGGAACCGCTTGCATGTCGTGCACTGCGGCGTCGAACCGGAGTCCTATACACAAAGGCAGCACGAAGGCGCAGGCAAAGAACTCCTCTTCATCGGACGCCTCACCGCGGCGAAAGGAATCCCCATACTGCTGGAATCCATGGATCTGTTGCACAAATCGCATCCGGGTGTGCACTTGGTTCTCGCGGGAGACGGCCCGGACCGGGACTGGGTCGTATCGCGTGCGGCGGAGCTGGGACTACGGGATTGCGTCGAAGTCACAGGCTTCCTATCGCCCGATTCCGTCAAGGAACGATTGCTTCAGGCCGACGTGTTCGTAATGGCGAGTTTCGCGGAAGGCGTGCCCGCGGTCTTGATGGAGGCTATGGCCTCCGGATTGCCTGTAGTGGCAACGCGAATCGCCGGCATCCCGGAACTGGTCGAAGATGGCGTGTCCGGTTTTCTTGTACCTCCGGGTGACGCGTCGAGTCTTGCGGACCGCATGCGCACGCTTCTCGACAACCCCGATCTGCGTAACCGCATGGGCGCCGCGGGCCGCGCGAAGATTGAGCGCGAGTTTGACACGCGGCAGGAAGTTGCCAAGATCGCTGCGCTTCTTCGTATGACACAAAGCGGATAAGTGCATGATATGCGCAAGCCTGCCTCTATGGTGGTGCTCTGCGTCTTTTCACGAATATGGCAACTCTTCTTGTGGGTGAGCAGAAGACCATGGGCAGGGGTGCCCATGCCGCCTCACGGACAAGGGGAATTGGATCTCCTGGTTTCGGTACACTGCACGTATCAGCGGAAGTACTGAAGGAGACCACACCATGACCGCACCGCTCACCAATTGCTCACGCCTCTGTATCCACACCATGACCACAAAACCCTGGTCGCTGCGTGAAGCGGTCGATGGGTACGTGAAGGCGGGTGTGCCCGGCATCACGGTGTGGCGTCAACACCTGGATCCGGGCGGTCCCGCGGAGGCTGCGAAGATTCTGCAGGGGTCGGGCTTGCGCGTAGTCAGTCTGTGCCGGGGCGGCTTCTTCCCCGCGGAAACGGCTACCGGGAGGCAGGCGAACATCGAGGACAACATGCGCGCGATCGATGAGGCCGCCACTATTGGTGCGCCTCTCGTGGTGCTGGTTTGCGGCGCCATCCCGAAGTTCTCGCTGGACGAAAGCCGCAAACAGATCATGGAGGGGATCGCGGCCGTGCTGCCGCACGCGGAGGCGGCCGGAGTGCGACTCGGAATCGAGCCGCTCCATCCCATGTACGCGGATGACCGATCCGCCGTCAACACCTTGGAACAAGCCAACGACATGGCGTCCACGCTCGCCAGTCCATGGGTTGGCGTCACGGTGGACGTGTATCACCTCTGGTGGGACCCACACCTGGAGCGCGAGATTCGCCGGGCAGGCAAGAGCATCTTCTCGTTTCACGTGTGCGACTGGCGCACCCCCACCCGCGACCTGCTCAACGACCGCGGCCTGATGGGCGAAGGGTGTATCAAGCTCCGGCAGATCCGAGGTTGGGTGGAAGCAACCGGTTATGATGGGTCCATCGAAGTGGAGATTTTCTCGACTGCGTACTGGTCGGGCGACCAGGCCGCGTTGGTGGACAAGATCAAGAGCGCGTACTTGGCCCATTGCTGAAGCGTGCAGGGCGCTGATGGACCGGGGCGGCGCGCCCCCAAGGGGAGTAACGTTTGTGTCTTCTATTGTGAGAACCCAAGTGTTCGTTTGCATTCTCTGCTTCCTTGCCTTGGGCAGCTCTGCGTTGCCTCAAGAGAGCGCGGCGACCGTGAAGTCGCAAAGCGTCTTCTACTCACCGGATTTGATTGCGCGCGCGAAAGCCAACTCTGCCGCCCAGGAATGGGCGAAGGCCATGCAGCGCGACGTGGTTGCGAATGCGGAGCCTTGGTTGGCGTTGCCGGACGACACCCTGTGGAACGCGATGTTCGGCCCAAACATCCCGCGCACGTGGATGGTGTGGTCGGATGGCTATTGCCCGGCGTGCAAGGCCGACGTGCGCATGTATACGTGGGAGATGGACCCGTTCGCGATTCCGTGGAAGGTGCGGTGTCCGCACTGCAAAGCCCTGTTTCCCACAAACGATTTCGAGGCGTTTCACCGCTCGGGCTACGATGAGCACGGCGTGTTTCAACCCGGCCGAGCCGATCGCTCGCTCCTCTTCAACGCCGAGCATCCCGACCCCGCCGACCCTCTGCATCTCTTCGGAGTGGACGATGGTACCGGCTACGAAGCCGACGGCCATCGCTGGTGCTTCATCGGCGCCTACGTGATCTACGGCCAGTGGAAGAAGTGGGTGCACGCGGGCATCGTGAACTTGAGCGCCGCGTACGCTGTTACTGGCGACCCACGCTATGCGTACAAAGCGGCTCTCCTGCTGGACCGCGTGGCGGACATCTTCCCCTCGTTCGATTTCCACACGCAGGGCGGGCTGGTCTATGAGACGACTCAGGGTACGCGCGGCCAGATCTCGACGTGGCACGACGCGTGCGAAGAGGTGCGGATGCTGGCTCTCGCCTATGACCGCATCTTCGACGGCGCGAAAGCCCAGGAAGCGGCATTGACCGCCTACCTCTCGGAGAAGGCGCGCGCCTACCAACTGCCAAATCCAAAGACTTCCTGGGCGGACATCCAGCGCAATATCGAGACCGGTATCTTCGTCGATACGCTGAACCATCGCGAGCGCATCGAGTCCAATTATCCGCGCACCGACATCGCACTGCTTGTCATCAAAACGGTGCTGGGATGGCCGGGAAATCGCGACGAAGTGCTGGGGCTTGTCGACGGAATCGTCGACAAGGCAACGGCCGTAGATGGCGTCAGCGGCGAGAAAGGTATGGCGGGTTACACGACCATCGCGCCGCGTGCGCTTGCCGAGATCCTGTCGCAGATGGCGCGGCTGGAACCAGATTTCCTCGCTACGATGTTTGATCGACTCCCCGCACTGCGCAGCACCTATCGCTTTCACCTGGACACATGGTGCATGGAATCCTGGTATCCGCGCACGGGAGATACAGGGGCTTTCGGGCAAAAGGACCCTGAGTATGGCGGCGTCTCGTTCACGAAGAATCCCGGGGTCGAGCCCTCGATGTTCACATTCCTGATGGACGTCTCCAAACTCACCGCAGATCCGGGTTTGGCGCAGGTGCTGTATCTCGCGAATGGGTCCACCGTGGAAGGCCTGCCATACGATCTGTTCGCGGAGGACCCGGCCGCATTCCAGAGCACGGTGCAAACCATCATCAACGAACAAGGGGCGACGCCAAAACTCGGGAGCATTAACAAGGAGAATTGGCATTTGGCCATTCTTCGCAGCGGCGAAGGAGAGCACCGCAGGGCTCTTTGGCTCGACTACGACGCTGGCGAACGCCACGGCCACGCGGACGGAATGAACCTCGGTCTCTTCGGAAAAGGACTGGACCTCATACCCGATTACGGCTATCCGCCCGTTGGCTACGGCGGATGGGGCGCGCCGCGCGCCGTGTGGTACACGATGACCGCCGCGCATGCGACCGTCGTTGTTGACGGCAAAAACCAGACTGCGGGACCCGGTCAGACGACCCTATGGGCGGATGGCGAGCGCATGCACGCGGTGCGCGCAAGCGCCCCGGCCCTGATAGGCGGCGAAGTCTACCAGCGCACCGCAATCCTCGTCGATGTGAACGACACGGACTTCTATGTCGTGGACCACTTTCGCGTCGTTGGAGGACTCGATCATGCCAAGTTCTTTCATTCCTCATTTGGCGTTGTTACCCCGCAGGGACTGAACCTTCAGGATGCCCCAGCGTACAGCGACAACACCCAGATGCGCGCGTTCCGCGGCGACCCGCGGCCCCCTATGGGCTGGTCGGCGGACTGGGAACTGGAGGATGCCTACGGATACCTGCCCGAAGGCAGGAAGATTCACGTGCGCTACACGGACCTCACTGAAGGAGCCGAGGCGAGTCTCGCGGAGGGTTGGGTGGACGTGGAACAGTATGGGGCAGAGTCCCGGTGGATTCCCCGGGTCATGGTGCGCCGTACCGCGCAGCAGTCGCCGCTGACTTCCACGTTCGTCAGTGTAATTGATCCTTACGAAGGAGAACCCAACGTTCGTGCGGTGGCCCGCGCCGCGGCGACTACCCCCGAAGGCGCGCCGCTGCCGGAGGGATGCGCCGTGTTGAGTATCGAGCGCAAGGACGGCGCAAAGGACCTGATCTTCATCGCGGGCGGAGATACCCCGGTCGAGATGCTGGAACCGGAATCGGGCGCGCGCTTCCATGGGGTTCTCGGTCACATCGTGCTGCGAGGGGGCCGCGTGGAAAGGGTTGCCGCCGCCAAGGCGAGCCAGGTGGCTGTGGCTGACCTGACTGTCATGCTGAACCCAGACGCGGACTTTGTTGAGCTTCGCGTGGGAGATGACGGAACGGTCTCGGTCGTGCGGGGGAATCCCGAATCCGTGATTCGCGTACACGGAATAGGCTGAAATTGCAGGCTCTTAGCTCAATCCGGATTCAATGTTGGCTGTACTACCCTTGCGAAATGACGTTTGCGAGGTTATAGTATAAGGTGCTTCGAATGTGACGTGTGATGCAGTTGCTTCCGCAATGGGTGGATAGGTGACGTCCGCGCCCGCTTGCCGTGAGGTGGAAGTGAAGGAACCGAGACAACTGCCCCGCGCTTTGGTCGTAGATGACTCCCAGGAATTCCGGGCCTTGCTGTCGCGTGCGCTTCAGCGCGAAGGTGTCAATTGCGATGTGGCGCCGGATGGTTTGGTGGCCGAGCAAATGCTTGGGCTGAACTGCTACGACATCTTGGTGACCGACCTCCGGATGCCCAGGAAACACGGACACCAACTCATTACCGACGTCATGGCCAGCAGTAACCCGCCCATGATCGTGGTGATGACCGGAGTGCTTGAAGCTCGTCTCATCGCCGACCTGATTTCGAGAGGTGTGAGGGACGTCATCCAGAAGCCACTTGCGTTCGACGTGATGGCCGCGAAGATCAAGGCGTTGTTCGAGCGGCGGGCCATTGGCCCTTCCGAAAGTGCGGGAGCGGCCGCGGGCACGGGTGCGGGAGCTGCCACGCGAGTTGCGGAGGAATTGGGCCGCGCGACCGAGAGCATGCGGGCCCAACTCAATGATGTCACCAAGTCATTTGAATCGGCGATTCGCGACCTTGAGCGCCAGAAGTCAGATTTGGAGGAAGGTTTTCACGGCTCCCTGCGTATGCTGACAAACCTCTTCGACAAGATGGGAAGCGCGGGGGGGAGCCATGCGGGCCGCGTCGAGCGAATGGCATCGCTCATTGGCGAGAGATTGGGTCTGTCACGCGACGAGAAGCGCAATCTCGTCTTTGCCTCGTTGTTGCATGATGTGGGGCAGTTCGGGATGCCCGACGCCGTACGCAGCCGGGCCCCATGGGCCCTGAGCGGAAATGAGCGGGAGATTTTTCAGGCTTATCCCGTCATCGGCGCAATGCTGTTGAGCGAGATTCGCGGCGCGGACAAGGTCGCGGAGATTGTCGAGGCGCATGCGGAGAACTTCGACGGCTCCGGTTTTCCGAAGCAACTGAAGGGCTCGCAGATCGCCCGGGAGTCGCGGATCATTCGTATCGCGGATGGCTGTGATACGCACCTGATGTTTCACGAGCACGAGCATCCCATCGAGGAGCTTCGCCTTCATCTGCTTTCAGGCCGGGGCCGCGCATACGATCCGGAGATGATCGACGCTGCCTTGGCTTCGCTGCATGACGCATTCAGCACTCCCGCGGAGGAAGAGGTGATGGAAGTTTCGCTCGTGGAGGCGCGTCCGAACCTCGTGCTTGCGGAGAATGTGTATGATGAGAAGGGACGTTTCCTCGCGCGAGCCGGCGCGACCCTGAGTTCGAGTATGCTTTTGCGCCTGCAATGGCTGATTGGCACCCAGAGTATCAAGGTCTATCGTCCGGCTCGTGACCCCGCGAAGGAGTGACGGCAGTTCTCGCCTCGCGACGTTTGCCATGGCAGTACTACCCTGCGGAAACCCACATCATCAACCTATTGAGGAGTCTGTACGAATGCCCGTCGATCCAATTCTCGCATTGCGAGAGCGCCTGGGCAGTGTGATGGACCTGCGATCCGCAACCGCGGTGTTGCAGTGGGACCAGGAAGTCAATATGCCGCCGAAGGGGGCCGAAGGCCGCGGACAGCAGTTGGCCACACTCTCCGCGCTGGCCCACCGGCTCTTCACGGATCCGGAGGTGGGCGTGCTCCTGGAATCCTTGTCGAGCCAGCAGGCAACGCTTTCGCCCGGAGATACCGCGCTTGTCGATGTGACCCTCTACGACTACGAGCGTGCCACACGCCTACCGGAATCCTTCGTGCACGAATTCGCGCGCGAATGCAGTCAGGCGTATGAAGTGTGGACGCGCGCGCGCAAGGAATCCGATTTCTCGCAGTTCCTCCCCAGTCTCGCGCGTCTTGTCGAATTGTCGCGGCAGAAGGCCGACCTGCTGGGCTATGAACGTTCGCCGTATGACGCGCTGCTCGAAGAGTATGAGCGGGGAATGACTGCCGGGCAACTGAAACCGCTCTTTGCCGAGATGGCGACGGCTCAGAGCCGGCTTGTGCAACAGATCGCCGCATCTCCACACCAATCCGATCTTGCATGGCTGGACGCCACCTGGGACGAAGCGCCCAAGTGGAACTTCTCCCTTCGCGTGCTGAAGGATATGGGCTACGATCTGGATGCGGGCAGGCAGGACAAGTCCGTTCATCCGTTTTCCACACAATTCGATTTGTACGACGTGCGCGTCACGACGCGTTTCAACCCCGGCGAACTTTTCTCCGGGCTGATGGGCTCGATTCATGAGGGTGGCCATGCGTTGTATATGCAGGGGCATGCGCCCGAAGACCGGCGTACCCCCCTTCTGGATGGAGCCTCGCTGGGCATGCACGAATCGCAATCGCGTATGTGGGAAAACGTCGTCGGACGCAGCCTCGCGTTCTGGCGGCACTACCTTCCCATCCTGCGCGGCTATTTCACAGGCCGCCTCGACGCAGTGACCCCGGAACAGGTCTACCGCGCGGTGAACCGCGTGGAGCGCTCGCTGATTCGCGTAGAAGCAGATGAGTGCACCTACAACCTGCATATTATCCTGCGCTTCGAAATCGAGGTGGGGCTGCTCGAAGGCACGCTCAAGGTCAAGGATGTGCCTGAAGCCTGGAATGCGAAGATGAAGGAGTATCTGGGCTTGGACGTTCCCGATGACGCACACGGTTGCCTACAGGACATTCATTGGTCCCACGGCGCCTTCGGCTATTTCCCGACATACGCCCTGGGCAACCTCTACGCCGCGCAGATGCTGGAGACAATTCAGAAAGACATCCCCGATCTTTGGAAACAAATCGAGCAATGTCAATTCGCAGCGCTGCTGGGTTGGTTGCGCGAACACGTGCACCGGCACGGAAGAAGAAAGCTCGCGCCCGAAATC
>JADLCA010000107.1 GCA_020847495.1 Candidatus Hydrogenedentota bacterium
AGCATAGCAGCCTAGATCATTCTACGTCAATGCATTAGCCGGAAACCGGCATACCGGGCGCCGATTGCCCATGACTCAAATGGGGTTTGCCCGCCTCTTTTGAAGTTCAGCGAGGTGGCATGGGCATCCCTGCCCATGGTCTTGAGTTTGGACCAACCCAACGGCGTTGAGACTACAAACGGACGTACCAGCCCGCAGAATGGCCGATCAAGACACAGGCGAGGGCGCCTGTGCCCCACGCGCTTGCCATGCTTTCAGGGGCTCTTCCTTTCTTTCCGGCCTTGGTTTGCACGGAGACTTCAAGAATTGCAGACAAACGTGGAATGGTGGATAGACGTGTGGCATAGGCGCCCTCGCCTGTGTCCGAGGTGGCATGGCCATCCCTGCCCATGGTCTTGTGGCTGGTCTAGCGTTGGATCGCTTAACTGAGCGCGCCGCAGTAGACCCGTGTGTCGTACTCAAACGCGACCTGACCGCCCACTGCATACCCCGCAAACACCTCGCGCAACGCCTTTGTAAAGGCCTCGTGCCGTGGATGACCGGGGCCGGGTACGTATGAGCAGGACATGGCCCGCCCGAAGAGGCCGTCCCAATCAAACGCCTGTTGGTTGGGAAACGCCGCTTCACGGTAACCGCCCGGACCGTAGAACGCGCGCAGCCGCTCCGCATCCACATTCTCGTGCCGGATGGCCTCGTAGTCCGTGCCCTCCCGCTGGAGCAGTTCATCGTAGGCTGCCAGAAACGGCGTGGCATGGTGTTTCCGCTCGTTCCAGAGCAGGGCCACCTGCCCGCCCGGGACCAGAATGCGTAGGAACTCCTCGTGCGCCCGGGCCGCGTCAAACCAATGAAAAGCCTGCCCCGCCGCCACCAGGTTCACGGTGCGCGCCTTGAGTCCGGTCTCCTCCGCCGTGCCGCATACGGAATGGAAGCAGTCGAAACCGGCGAGCAGCGAGCGCCCGGCCTCGCGCATGGCGTCATTGGGCTCCACGCCGAATACCCGGTTACCATTTTCGAGGAAGAGGCGCGTCAGGATGCCCGTGCCCGATCCCACATCGGCGACCGTCCACCAGGGTTGCAGCCCCGCCGCCTCCCGGAGAAAGGCGAGGCACTCCGGCGGGTACCCCGGCCTGTACTTGATGTAGTTCTCCACGCGATCGGAGAAGCGTTCTGTGGCGTCCATTGGAGGTATAATAACCTAACTGGAGTCTCGCGCTCGCGCGCGTTAGAACCCGTCCTATACGTCCGATACGTCCGATACGTCCGGAGTCGGCGCCGCACGCTCGTGCGTACCTCGCCGCGTGAACTTTGGCGGCCGCGGGACGTATTAAGGGGTATGTTACCCCCTGTGCAGGACCGGAGGCGATACCATGGGAACCGTAGCAGCACGACGGATGCAACAAGCAGGCATGGCCGCCCTCTTTGCGGTCATGCTGGGACTTGTGGGCGAGACCGTCTGGACGAACTGGGGTATCGCCCGAAACGACTCCAGAGCCGCCAAAGGACTCAAATTCGGGTTCATCAACACGCACGGGGAACTGGTCATCCCGGCGCAATTCGATGTGGCCTTTGACTTCTCGGAAGGGCTTGCGCCCGTCTACGAGGAGTACCGTGTCGGATATATCGACACACGCGGTAGCTTCGCGATTTCACCGTTTTTCGAGTCCGCGGGCACGTTCTCCGAAGGACTCGCACCAGTGCAGGTCGACGGCCTGGTCGGCTACGCGGACCAGGAAGGAGCGGTCGTCATCACGCCGCGCTTCTTCCCCGCCGGGCCCTTCTCGCAGGGTCTGGCCCCGGCCGCCATCGACGGCGTATACGGGTATATCGGGCATGATGGGGAGTTCGTCATCCAGCCCGCGTTCAGTAGCGCCCTGCCTTTCACCGAGGACCGCGCCGCAGTCGAGATTGATGAACTCATCGGGTTTGTGGACACCAAGGGCGCATTCGTCATTCCGCCCCGGTTCGAGGCCGCGGGTCTTTTCGCGCACGGGCGCGCCCCGGTGTTGCTGGATGGCTCTTGGCGCTTCATCGACCGGGAAGGCAACTTCACCGGCACCGAGACCTACGATGAAGTAGGCTCCTTGGCCGAGGGGCTGTACGCCTTTCAGAAGGACGGGCTGTGGGGCTATGCGGACGAGACCGGCACGGTCGTAATTCCCGCGCAATACGAAGACGCCAAACCTTTCGCCGAAGGCTTGGCGCCCGTCCAGGTCAACGGCCTCTTCGGCTACATCGACCGCACCGGCTCCATGGCGATTCCCCCCACCTACCAAAGGGCCTACACCTTCCGCGATGGGTTGGCGCGCGTGCGGGTGGCCGCGGGGAAGGTGCCGAACAAGGGTCGAACTCAGAGCGCGTCCGCAGATGACGCGGATTCGCGCAGATAAGGATGAGATTGAACGAGACTCGAAGCTCGCCGCATTGAGGTCTGAAGGACCGGCGCCATACCAGCCCAGTGCGGCGTAGCCGCAACCAAACGAAGATAGCTATCCACCGATTTCACCGATTACACCGACCCAAGAAAGAAAGCAACAGGAGGGAACCTCCAAAGGGGGGATGGGCGTCTCGCCCGTAATGCGGGGCCACTCAAACGCAGAGGCGCGGAGTTCGCAGAGGAACGCGGAGAATCAAAAGCGCGTAGCCAAAGAGCAGACAAAGCTATCGTCCACCGATTACACCGATTTGCACAGATTTGAAGAGGGGGAGACGAGTGCGAAGCTCGCGTTCGCAGATGGTGCAGATAGACACAGTTCGGGAAGCAGCCGAAGCAGAATACGGGAAGCCTTCTTGAGGTCTGAAAGACCGGCGCCATACCAGCCCAGGGCAGAGCGAAGCGCCGCCCTGGGTAGGCAGTGACCCCATCTTGAGCGCTGAAGGTGCGGCGCGATGCCATCGGGTCCAAAATGAAACGTGCAGTGCATCGTCAGGAGATCTTTGCGGGCGTCCTTGATTTCGACTGGTAGCATGACAGAAGAGAAGGAGTCAAAAGAGCACAGCCACGCTGCTGCGTGGCAATGCCACACGGTTATCTCGCCTTCATTATTCGACGGAGACTCTTGAATACTTCAGGCAAACCGGGCACGGAGAGACAGGAAGAGTAACTCGGGATAGGGCAAGCGCGTGTGGCATAGGCGCCCTCGCCTGTGCTCTTCATCTGAGTCGCGCCAATTGCGCGACACGCATTCGAGCCGGTCCTCACAATCCAGTGTTCATGTGCTGCCGCCACTGCAGAATCTCTTCATCACGGCGCGGCCAATCGAGCTGGCGTCGAGATGTACACCGTATCACCGCGCACGTCGTAGTCAAGACCCAGCGGGCGGAGGAGGGCCTTCAACGCGTCCTTGAATGGAACGTCCGCCAACTTCACGTAGGGCACTATCCCATCCGTTGCGTACGCGGCACTCTCGGTGGGCGCGCTTCCTTGCGGCGCGATAACCTGGGTGTCCAGCTCGATGGACAATCCCAAGTAGGAGGCCATGAACGCCGTGATCGCGGCGAGGTGTTCGCCCTCGAACTCGAGTGAGATAGGACTATTCAGTTTCGCAATGACATCGGGACTCGGAGGCGCTGGGGATTTGGTGGAGCGTTGAGTCGCATCTTTCATGGACGAAGCGACTGCCGCTGCGGCATCAAAGTCAGCCGCACCTTCGGTTACGCGGACGAAGACGAGATAGTGCTGCGTGCGGGTCTTGGGGAAGGTGATTGCGGTCCACTCCCCGAACTTGACGGGGTACTGCACGAAGACGGGGTGCTGCGGCACTTCTTCCCCGATGCCGGGCTCGCGTTCCCGGGACTGCCACAGAACTTCGAGCCGTGCGCCTCCGGGTTGCGATTCGATGCCGGGAAGAACGGTGATGAACTCACCCTCTACGGGGTTTGTAAACGCAGGCGACGGAGCGGCCTCGTAACCGTCGACCTCGTTCTGGCCCATGAGCTTCCTGCGATACTCCGGTGCGTGCCCAAGGTATGCGAGAAGATCGAAGCCGGGCAACGTCACATTCCCTTTGGGCATGCTCAGGGCGTATTTCGCAGCCGAACCCCACGTCATGCGGGTCAGCAGATGGCCCAGTTCCGTGGCCTCCGCACCGCTGAGGGACTCACGGGGGCTGCCGAACTTCGCGGGAACCTGAAGGACGCGTGGTTTGCCATAGAGAACGTCAACGCCAATGACCTCCGGCCAGCTTTCAACTACGCGCTCCAGATCTTTGCGGCCAAGCCGGAAGGACTGAAAATCAATCGTGTAGGGCGTGGACGGGGAGACTGTTTGGATCTCGGAGGATGAGTCATCTAGATCCTGGCGCGGCTCCGTTGGCGGGGAGGCACTCTCCGCCGCCGATTCCGTCAGTGCATTTGCAGCCGGTTGAGTTGGACTGGAGATCTCGACTTCCCGGCGTTCACCTTGTGCTAACAGTAGATTCGCAGCGGAACCGTCGCGCGTGATCCCCGTGAAGGGGTCTTGAACTGCGAGACTATAGTCGCCGCTGGCGAGTTGCATGTACGCAAATTTGCCGTTGGCGTCCGCGGTCACGAATTCGAACGTGTGCTCGAAGTCGTCGTCCGCGCCAGTCTTTGATAGATGGACGATGGCGCCTGGCTGAGGCACACCGTCTCGCAGCACGGTTCCAAGGATGCTTGCCTCTGGAAAGAGCGCGAAACGCACGGTAGCCGCGGAATCCACCGCAACGCGCTGTACGGGTGGAAGTATGGCGCGCGCGTAGCCGGGCGCGCGGGCAAACAAGGCGCCAGGATGGTCTGGGTCTTCACTGAATTGAAAGACGCCGTCCGTGCCGCTTGTCGCGCGTTGGACGGAGGTCAATCCATGATACCCATCGATGTACCGGTCCCAATCTCCCCATTCCACGCGACGGGTTTCTCCCATTACACCGTAGATGAGGGCGCCGTTGGGAATGGGTTCTCCTGTGACACCGTTCACGAGGATTCCCTTCAACAGCGGACCCGGCGTCAGTGACAGGGACAGCACCTCCGAATCGGTTACTTCGGTTGCGTTCAGTTGGCCAGACCATGGGAGGTATCCCTCCGCGTACACATGGAACTCGTAGTCATTTGCCGCGGTCAGGTCAGAATCCGAGACGAATACGCCCTCCGAATTCTCGACCGCCATTTCTGAGGCCACATGACGGCGCGTTACCCGATAGGACGGAATGGGCAGGCCGGATACGCCGTCGATTGCGCGGGCCTGAACGATCCCAGCTTTGCCGCTGCCGTGCATCATGATGCGGCAGGGCTCATCGACTTTGTAGTTGCCGTCGTTGACGTGGCGGTGAGGCGCTTGCAGCCTCAATGTGACTTCTCCGCTGGGGAGTCCTTCCAGCGCAAACGTGCCGTCTTCAGAGGTCGAGGTGGTGAACGCCGATGTCCCCGGCAGGAGCGTGGGCGATGACGGCATCGAGAAACTGGAATAGTAACCCCCGGCCGACGTGAGGGCGGTCACGGCCACGCCCGGGATCGGATTGCCTTGCGTATCCACGACCACTCCCCGAATGTCATGCGCTGGCTGCAGCGCGAAGTCCTTCGTCTGCGGGGGAAAGACATACTCGTCCGGCGACTTGAGATCGCCAACCAGGTGAGGAGGCGCGATGTCATACCATTGCGGAGCGTATCCACTCTTGGTGACGCCCAGCCGGAAACCGTGAGCGTAGCGCGTCGTGGTGAGCGAATAGCGTCCCTCCGGCCCGGTGCAAGTACGCTGCCGCTTCTCCGGCGTGTCGTAGATGTAACCCCACTCGACCCACGCACCTGATACGGGATTGCCTTCCGCGTCCGTGACCGTTCCGCCAATGGCGCGTGGCGGTAGCGCGAGACTTGCAGCCGCTGCCGGAGACGGTGCTTCGGACGCAGCAGAAGTGTACTGATTCTGCGACGGAAGGGTTTGGGTTTCTACCGACTCCTGCGTGGAGGCATTGGTCAGTGCGACGGCGCTCAACACAGCGATCAGCACGACGGCCAGGATCGACCAGCGGTAGGAGCCGGGGCGGAAGCCGGCGATGCCGCGGATGCGCTTCTTCAGGTGCGACTTGCGTTCGAGGACGCCGACGAGGCCGGGCAAGGGGCGCGGGCGGGCGACGTGTTCGAGCAGGCGCAGCAAGGTGCGGCCGTAGGAAGGCGTGTCCTCCGGCGCGATGTGGCTCATGGCAAGGGCGTCGCAGGCGATCTCGCGATCGGCGCGCATACGGTGAAAGGCGTACCAAAGCGCGGGGTTGAACCAGTGGACGATGTTGCAGGCGACCATGAGCCAGTTCACGAGGAGATCGCCGCGGCGGTAGTGGGCGAGTTCGTGCAAGAACACATGGCGCAGGTCTTCGCGTGACAACGCGCGCTCCATCGATTCGGGCAGGAGCAGGCGTGGACGCAGTAGGCCGAGCAGGGCAGGCGTGGAGACGCGGCTCGTGCGCACGAGGCGGATCGCATCGCGAACACCCATCACTTCCTTGCACGCCGCGAACTCGAAAGCGGCGGGGCCGTCGTCGATGGCAGGTTCGCGCCGCACGCGCCACCACAAGGAGCTGTTCACCGCAGACACGTAGAGCACGAGCAGGGTGGCGACACCCAGCCACAGCAGGCGGAGCCAATCGGTCCACGCGAGGCGGATGGCCGCTACGTCGGGCGGCGCGTCCAATGACTGACCGGAGAAATCCGAAAGGGGGCCTCCCTCGGGTGGCCCGTCGAACTGCTCGAAGTCGGTGTCCGGGATTACCAGGAGCAATTGCGTTGGCGTTGCTTGTTCCGTACGGACATAATTGAAAACGCTGGTCGGGCTTTCGGGAGTCCATGGCAAGAACAATCGCGCGAGCACCAGGAGCCACAACGCGTAGTGCCAACGCGGCGCGAGGCGTTTGCGCAGCAATCGCTGCAAGATGAGGATCAGGGCGGCCAGGACCGTCGCCTGTAGCGTCGTTTGGATGACGGCATCAAAGGCCGATGCAAGTCCTGAGAGGAACGCAGACATGGCTAATCCCTCCGCTCGTCGAGCATGGATCTCAGTTCGGCAATTTCATCGGCGCTCAACTTCTCTTCTTCGAGGAAATGAACGAGCATGGGCGTCAGCGCGCCGCCGAATACGCGCTTGAGAAAACTTCTGCTCGCCGCGCGGACACACGCGCTTTCGCTCACGGCGGGCAGGTAGTGGTATGCACGGCCCTGCGGTTTGTATTTCAAGGCGCCTTTGTTGACCAGCCGGTTCAGCAGGGTCTTGATCGTGCGCGGACTCCACGTGGTCGAGTCCGCGAGCGCGGCGCACACCTCGTTGGCGGTCTGAGGCGCGCGCGCCCACAAGACCCGCATGACTTCCCATTCGGCTTCGGAAATCTGGGGGACTTTCGGCATGGGCGGCCTCCTTGGATTACAAGTGTAATTCATAAAATATTACATCTGTAATCAAAAGTCAAGGGGGTGGGAACAATTCCCTGGCGGGGCACGCAGGAGGTGAGCGAAAACTAATTCCACGGACGAGCACGGACTGGCACGGACGCTTGTGGCACAGGCGCCCTCGCCTGTCAGCCCGTCGAGCACAGGCTACTTGACATTGGCGGCCGATGGTATTACGATTATGCAATTCGTAATAC
>JADLCA010000108.1 GCA_020847495.1 Candidatus Hydrogenedentota bacterium
GACGTCAACTCTGCGGATATCGAATCATCATGGAAGTGAACGTTGGAGTCTCCTACTTGTACCGAATGACGAGATAAAGGTAGTACGGCGGCTGGCCGTAATTGCCGCCACCCCCCGCTATCCGGTTCAGGGTAATTTCCTGATTGTGCTCGATGAGATAGCATTCCGCCTGCGATACCGAATCGAGCGATGAACTTTGGTAAAGGACAATCATCTCGTCGTAGTTCCGGGCATAGCCGTTGGAAAACCTGCCACACGGGTTGTTCGTGATTCCAATCTTGAACCTGCCCACACGATCCTCTCTGGTGTAGGCGCTTACTCTTCGTCTCAGTGTGCTTGCCACGTCGGCAGGCCTGCCCGTCGTCAGGTCAAAATGCACCACATCATCGTCGGTACGCTTCATTCGCCTTCCTCTCTACGACGCCGGCCCGCGTCCTGATGAGATTGTGTACTAGGATGTTCACCATGAGAAGGAATTAAACGTGACGTTGCGTGACGCTGCGAAATATGAGCGGGACCGGCTGGATTCCGTCCGGAATTCCAAAGGCTCGGATCGAATCACCCGCCCCATCGACTTACGCCGGAGGTGGACCTACGTGACCAACATACGCCTTCAGAAGGGCTACCTGGTCTGGAAGCAGGCCCCGCCCAAGCCTATTGGCAACCACTGGGTATTTGACGGCGAGGTAGCTAGGGAAGCCATCGTGGCCCGGCATCATGCTGAGCAGGGAGGGCGCGGGATTCTCGACGAATTCATCCTTCTTTGCGATAGCGATGACGAAGCCATTGTGAAGTACGCCCGGAGTTGGGGGGTGCTGGAACTCTGCACCCACAATCTGCCTTCCTGTCACGAGTTTTCTCTAGGCGCCCCGCTGAGCCTGCCGCTCCCGACACCAAAACTGTCTACAGGTATTCGGCAATGGTTTCATGAGGACCCGCGTCAATGCACTCCCACAGGCAGGGAAGCACTGGCAACCTGGAGGCTCTTCTCGGGCCAGGCGAGGGCGCTTTTGAACATCGCGGCCGATCTCCAAAAGGCGTGCCCCGGAAGCAGGGAGGACTGGAGCAAGCTCTTGAAAGATCGCTTTTCGCCGGCCGAGTCCCTTGGCGCACACAGATCATGCCTGCTGGATGCTATCGAGGCGTGGCTGAAACTGGGGCGAATCAAGCCCACGATCGATGACCTCACAACAGGGTTAACTTGGACGGGCGCAGACCTGTTCGGGGAAATCGCAGTACAGATTGCGCTCGCTGCCAAGGCGATGGACGGCCAGGTGCTCTGCGTGGCTTGCGGCAAGGAATACCAACCCAAGAGGTTGGTTATAAGGCGAGGGTTCAACTACTGTCCCAAAATCAAGTGTCAGCGCGAGGCCGCCGCAGCTCGCGCAAAGCGCTATCGAGATCGAAAGAAGTCTCCTGAGGGGGAGCGCGGGTCGGGGTTGCCGTACCGCTGCATCTATGGCGGCACCACCAACGATCCGCTATTTTCCCGATAAACGCGAAGTGCTCAGGGAGTGCTGAGGCGGCGCATCACTTCCGGCCCGCAAAGGGCGTAGTGCCGAGCGTTCCAGCTATAAATAGTCTCCGATTCGGCTTTGATGGCGCAATATGCGAGCATGGCGTCGTAGATGCCGCCGCCAACAATGCCCAGAGCGGCAGAACCCTGCAGAGCGTCCGCGTATTCATCACCGGTAAGCGCGATTAGGGAAAGCCTCTCGCGGATGCTGCCGACGAATAGCAATGCCTGCTCCCCGCTGATACGATGCTTTCCCGGCATACGGGTCAGAGTTGCGTACACTTCGGCAAGGCTATGCGCTCCGCAACAGCCGGTGACTCTATCAAATTTGACGAAGAGATCGAGGCTGGCCTTGTGGTGAACATGGTCGCCGTAGAACACCGGCACCAATACCGAGGTGTCAAAAAACGCCTTCATTCGCCCTTGCCGAGATTGACTAAGTCGCGTTCATCTCGGATCTGTTGAAGCAGGTCGTCAGTTGCAGAAGCGGGGAGGGGCTGGCCGGTGTAAAACACCCACACCCCATGTTCCTTGGTAAGGGGACCTGTGCCACGGACCGGCCGCAGGGTAATTTGCTCGCCTGTACTTTCCATCTCCAAGGCATCGCCGGGTTCCAAATGCAACTCCTCGCGCAAAGGCTTTGGAATCACGACTCTGCCCGCCTTATCAATGACAATTCGGGTGTTCATTCTGGTACAATACTGTGGGTTCACCCAACAGTCAATGCCATTATAGCAGGTGCGGGAGATTCGGCCTGACAGCCGTTACGGCTCTGCTAAGGGTTGAACCTGTCGGGCGAAGCTCGCGGGGCTGCAGGAGACGCATGAACAGAACGATTGATGTCCAGTTGAACAAGGTAAGTCCTACCCCGCGCAGCCTGCGCGCCCACTCTCAACTGGACGCGCCCGTCGCGGCGATCGAAATCAATCTCGGCCAGTTGTTCCTTCACAAATATTTCGACGGATTCCCGAGCGGCGCACCCGATCCCGATCCAAGTTCCTTTGAGTATCTGCGATATGTCAGTGCTGCGGATGACTTCCGGTTTCATGCCTATATCGCGCGAGCAAGTCTGGTCAAGCGCCGGGAAATATCGCTGAACATGGGGCAGGCGTTCTGCCGCCTGATGCTGGCCGATCACTTCGGGATCATCCACTTCGCACATATGAGCGATGTCCTGGGCAAGTCCGCACATGCGGCGTTCGGGGGCATGCGGGTCGAGCGCGTTTGTCCGGGGGACGTTCCAGATTATCTTTGCGGGGACGACGGCGCGGCGTTTCTCGCGGAAGCGAAGGGACGGTTCTCATCGATTAAATTCGGAAGCGCTCCGTTCAGCGACTGGAGAGCACAATTCACACGCGTCCGCGTCGTCGATTCCCAAAATGTTCCGCGAAGCACCAAGGGTTATATTGTTGCCACCAAGCTGGTCACAGATGCGAGTCCCCCGGCCCAACGGGCAGCGACGTTCGTCGAAGACCCTGAAACTGCCGGCGAACCGCTAGGGCGTGAGCAATCACTGCAACTGGTGAGGGGCACTCGGGCAATCCATTACAGTTCAATCCTGCGGAAGCTCGAACTGACACCCTTGGCATCTGCGCTGAGTCTGGGATACGCGCTCACACGCCAGCTTACATTTCAGGTTCCGGTGTGGACCTGTACCGCGGCACCGTTTCAAGGCAAGACGTATATCGGTGGCTACTATCGAACACGCGCCGGACACGGCCCAGTGCTCACCGAGAAGGGTTGGCAGTCGTCGCTCGAACTAGGCACCAGTCACGCCGTTTTCGTCGGCCTGCAAGCGGATATTGCCGCGCAAGTTTCCGCGGCGGCCCGCGGGCAATGGACTGCACTGGATGAGATTCGTCCGGTTGGGCTTGAACAACTAGAAGGTAATTGGTCAAGCGAGTTCGCCTGGCTTCCGGATGGAAGCGTCGCGGCACCGGTCCTGTATTTCCTCCCGACGGGAGTCATGACGTTATGAAAGCTGCGGCGGGCACGAGGGACTGATGGGGAAAAACGGCAAGACGTTGATTACGGTCTCGACCCGCAAGGCGTCGCTGAAACGCCGCCTTCGGCGGCACCTCCAGTCTCTGGGCTTCCACAAGGATGAGGACGGCGCACTCATGCCCCCCGGTTCAGGGAAGGATGCGGTGCGCACCATTCACAGCATCCAGAGGTCCGACAGGCTCGCATTGAGTCAGCGTTTCATCGCAGCGCGCTTCGATAAGCTTGCGCACCACTTCGCTTCGGGAACTGACGTAAACCCGGCCCGCATATCCCCCGCGCTGCAGCTCATATCCAGCGATACGTGGGAAGGGGATCTCTTTCGCCTGGCCTCGCTGACCTGGTCTGTTCCGGTGTCCAACGGCTTTGGACGACGCCTCCGGTATCTGGTATGGGACCAGCACAACGGGAAGCTCATCGGCATTATTGCGATCGGCGACCCCGTATTCAATCTGTCGGTGCGGGACGGTCTCATCGGCTGGAATGTGCAGGCGAGGGGAGAACGCCTCGTAAACATCATGGACGCGTATGTCCTGGGCGCGCTGCCGCCGTACAACGCGCTGCTCGGCGGCAAGATGGTGGCCTGCCTCGTCCGCAGCAGGGACATCTACGACGACTTCGCCAAAGCTTACGGAAAGACCACCGGCATTATCTCGCAACAGGAAAAGAAAGCCCGTCTGCTGGCCGTCACCACGTCCTCCTCGATGGGCCGTTCCTCCGTATATAACCGCCTGAAGCTCGATGGCAGACAGTATTTCACGGCCATCGGGTATACCGGCGGCTGGGGCCATTTCCATATTCCCGACACGCTGTTTGCGGACCTGCGCGACTATCTTCGCGAGATCGGCCACAAATACGCCGATCTGCACTGCTATGGGGAAGGACCCAACTGGCGGATGCGCACGACGAGGGCTGCGCTTGAATCGTTGGGCTTCGAGGAAGATATGCTGAGGCACGGCATCCAGCGCGAAGTGTTCATTTCGACGCTGGCTGAGAATGCCTTGAAACTCCTGCGCAACGGACGGGGCAAACCCGATTTGTCCTCGTTGCTCAGTACCGAAGACGTAGCCCGGATGGCCGTGGAGCGCTGGATGCTTCCGCGCTCCGAGCGCATGCCCGAATACAGGGAATGGAGGCGCGAGGGCATCCGCGCCCTCCTGTGTGATCCTCCCTTGGGGCCGCCGGTGAAGGTGCGGGCACGAGCATGAGCAGGTAGGGAGCACAAACAAGATACCGCCATGTCCCAGACCCTCGACCAATGGCAAAAGCGACTGGAAGAGCACTTCGCGGAGCTGGCCTCGGCGCGGTCCACGACAGACTTTCCGCTATTCGCGCTTGAGCACGGCCTGAGTGAGGAAGAACTGGAGGAGATAGGCGGGTTACTCCGGGCGAGGGTTCAATCGAATCTCTGGCTGTCTGCTCATTGGCTGGCCTGGGTCGTGTACGCGACGGAATTCGGCTACGCCTATGAGGGAGATGAATACTGGCCGACATTTGAATGGCGGACGCCGCGATGGAGGGAAAACGGTAGCCGCAACCAGTTACGGGCGTGGTTCAACAAGTTTCATAAGAATTACGGCGGAGTGCGGCCGTCAGGCGTATGGGCGGGCCAGTTTCCGATCATCGCCTGGCCCATTACGCACGCAATCCTTCCGAAATATCTCCAATGGCAGCTTTCCAAGGCCTTGTACGACCTGCGTTATGAATTGGCCGGTCTCCACACTTTGAGCCCGGAATCGGTCGGGCACCTGCTCGCCGAAAACGCATGGGACGCATCCTCGCGACTTCGCGTATTTCTTCTGCAGCAGGAACTGACAGGACGAATCGTGCTGGCGCTGCTCGGCGACAGCCAGGAGGCACAGAGTCCGATATACCCGCCAACCCTGAGAAGGCTGGTTGCCGACCTGGAAGAAGTCCAAAGCAGCCGCGAATGGCTTAAGGAGACCAGCCGGTTTATCGCAGATCGTCTGCAGGGAGCGGGCCGTTCAGTTGCAGCGAGCACTAAGGAACCCGAGGAACACTCCCGCAAGCCCAAGGAGCGACTTACGCTCGGCATGCGGCCGAACCTGATGCTACGCCGGTCTGGACCCGACATCTGGTCGGTCGTTATCGATATTCCGAGTTTTGCCGGAATAGCCAAGCTCAAGTCGGATCTGCGCGGCTTTCTTGGCCGGACCCGATGCAAAATCGCCGGTACGGGGGAGACCTGGCGACCAGCTGGCTGGCTCCTCACCCACAACCAAAAATGCCTGCTCAAGTCGTGGCCGGGTGCGGGTGCTGCGCTGATGCGATTTGAGCGCGAAAACCCGATCCTCGATCATTTGATCGACAGCGAAGTACGGTTGTCCAAGGGACCGACCTGGCTGTGCAGGGTGGCCGATGACGGTCTGGCGCGCGAAATCGAGGGCCGCACGGTACGCCCGAATCGCAAATATGTCGTACTCAGCGAGGCACCTCTACCCACGAGCACTCTGCTTGCGAATTGCACCGTGGACTCTCAAGGACTAAATGCCGCCGTCCTTTCAACCCCGGCTACATTTAGCGCTGAATCCATCGCATTGCTGGAATCCCTCGGCCTGCATGTAGCCCGCACCGTTCGCTTGTGGCCTGCAGGATTGTGTGCTCGCGCGTGGGACGGCGAAGGATACAGCGAATGGCTGACTACGGAGACTCCCTGCTTCGGTATTGCTCACGACCATCCCCTTGAAGGTTACGCGCTCCGCTTGGATGACGGAAATGAAGTGTTCATTAAGGCGGACGGGAAGGGGCAGCCTTCTTTCGTCACGCTGCCCAAACTCAGCCGGGGAACGCATAAGCTTTCAGTTCGGGCTCGACAGATTGCCGGGCGAATACCTCGCATCCCAACTCCCCGCGATGGAGTTATCCGCCTGGAAGTGCGCGAACCTGCTGCATGGGTTCCGGGTACAACTTCGCACGCCGGGCTGACCGTTTCGGTGGAGCCCTACGATCCGTCGCTGGATGACCTCTGGGGGGAAGCCGTGTCGCTCGACATCGTGGGTCCCGCCGGAAGGCAGGTCGAATGCCACATGCACCTCCAGGGATCAGGAGGCAAGGAACTGCTGGATGAGCAAATCGGAGTCTTCGAACTTCCGGTGTCGCGCGAAGCGTGGAAGGGCAGACTCGCTCAGTTCGTTAGCTCGGACAAACGCATATTCGCATTTCTCGAAGCATCGACGGGTCAGTTGACGATCAGAGGAGACGAACTCGGGGAATACACGCTTCGGTTGGACCGGGATCTGAAACCCGTTCGCTGGCAGTGCCGCGGCGACCATGGTGTGTTGATGCTCCGGCTCATCGACGACGCCGCGCGCGACGAGCCTGCCGTTGTGACGTTTCGCAGTTTCGACCGGCCCGCCAGAGCCAAGCCGTGGGAAGGGACTCTTGCACTATCGGGCTTTGAGGTCCCTGGAGCCGGGGGGCTGTTTGAGGCCCGCAACGGCGAGTTCGGTGAAAATCTAGTCGTGAGTACGCCGCAGATAAAAGGCGGCCTTCAGGGACTCGTCATCGAACCGGCTTTAAATGACCTTGATGGTGCGGCCATCGTTCAGCTACTGGAACTGATCCGCTTTTGGAGCGAGGTGCGTCTCGTCGGCCCACTTGTCCAAATGCGCCATAACCGAATCGTCACCCGACTGATCAATTGTTTTTTCTCCCGCTTGTGCGGCACGCATTGGGCTGAGACGGAGACCGCCTGTATGTCGGGCTCGTCATCGGACTCCGAGTTACACGAGCTTCAGCGGTCGGTTGGGGCATCGGGATTCGCAGCCGTTCTTCGTCGCGATTATGTCAGACTGCAGGCCGGCACTGGCCCAGGAACCGAGTGGTTTGCCGAAGTCGCGCTGCGCTATCGCATCTGCTCCGAGAAAGGATTGTGCGAATTCGCCTTGCAACTGGCGAGCCGTCCTCACTACATGCTTTCATTACCGGGACCCGCTTTCGATTCCTTGCTTGCCGACGTTCAAAGGAATAACGTGCTGATGCGCGGCGCAAGGTTCGTTGCGTTCCTTGCCGCCAGAGACGAAAATGAGTCCTTCAAAACGGGGCTGCCGGGATGGACATGGTGATTACGGAGGTAATAAAGGCCGACGTACTTAGGCTCAGTCGAGCGTCCCTCGGACTCCCTGCGGTCGCCGACGAACCGATTGATGACGCGCTGATTGCGGCGCTGCTCCGACGGGCAGCGGGCATTTGCTGTCCCTGCGCACCGTCTACTCTCGCTTCCGCCGTGATACCGGGCCTTCATGGGATGGCCGTTGACAGGGACGCCCTTGCAAGGCGCGTCGCCGATATTGCGGAGACCCTGCTA
>JADLCA010000109.1 GCA_020847495.1 Candidatus Hydrogenedentota bacterium
CCGCGATCAGCTTGACGCTCGCCATCTCGTGCGTCACGACGACGCTGGTCAGGTTGAAAGTACTCTGCATTTTTCGGATGAGCATGTCCAGTCCGGCGGCGACAATGGGGTCCAGACCAGCCGAGGGTTCGTCGTAGAAGATGATCTCCGGGTCCATGGCCATGGCGCGGGCGAGGCCGGCCCGCTTCTTCATCCCCCCGCTGAGTTCCGAGGGCAGGTAGTCCTCGAACCCGCCCAGTCCGACCAGGGCGAGCTTGATCTTCGTCTGGATCTCGATGGTGGAATCGGCGAGCCGTGTGTGCTCGCGCAGGGGAAGGGCCACGTTGTCGGCCAGCGACATCGAGTTGAACAGGGCCGATCCCTGGAAACACATGCCGATCTTCTTGCGCACCTCGATGCGCTCCTCATCGCCCATGGCAGTAAAGTCCTGGCCATTGATGAGGATCTGACCGGAGTGCGGGCGCATGAGTCCCGCGAGGTTGCGGAGCAACGTGCTCTTGCCGCAGCCGCTGCCCCCGAGGATCACAAAGGTCTCGCCGCGCCGCACCCGAAAGCTGATGCGGTCCAAGACTGTGCGCTCGCCGTACTTCACGACGAGGTCGCGCACTTCGATGATATATTCGCTATTGTCGTCCATCGTTCAGAAGAAGAACAGGGCCGTAAAAATAAGGTCCACGATGATAATCAGAAAGATGGAGGTGACCACCGACGAAGTGGTCATCCGCCCGACGCCTTCCGCGCCGCCTTCCACTTGAAAGCCTCGGTACACGCCAACCAAACAAATAACGATAGCGAAAAACACGCTCTTCGTCATGCCGGTAACGAAGTCCTTGGCCTGCAATGCGTCGATTGTATTGTCCAGGTACACTCCCGAATCCACGCCCAGAACGCCGACGGACAAAGAGTAGCCGCCGGCAATCATGATGCACGTCGCCATGACCGTGAGGCAGGGAATGGCGAACAACATGGCAAGAAACTTGGGCACGATGAGAAATTTTGTGGGATTGAGCCCCATCACTTCGAGGGCGTCGATTTCTTCGGCGACCTTCATGGTGCCGATCTCCGCGGCGATGGCCGACCCACTGCGCCCGGTCAGCAAGATGGCGGTCATCAGCGGGGCCAGTTCGCGCATGGCCGCCACACCCACCAGGTTGGCAATGTACTGCGTGGCGCCGAAGCGGGCGAGTTGATACGCGGACTGCATGGCCATGATGGCGCCGATGAGAAAGCAGATGAGCCCGACGATGGGGAGCGAGTTCACCCCGTACTCCACGAAATTGAATACGACGGCCCTGAGACGCAGGCCGCGCCCGCGCAGGGGCTGGATGAAGGTCCAGTTCGCTGTGTCCACCATCAGCACACACACGCGAGCCAAGGCGTAGGCTACGTTCAGGCTGACACGCCCGGTGGTTCCCACCACGTAAACGAAGGGAGTCATCGTTCAAACTCCGGAGAAGGACGTGCCAGCATTGCGGGGATAGCCATAACGCGGTCAGGCCTCGTTCCGGATGGTGAACACGGTATCCAGCCGGGATAGCTGAAGAACCTTCAACACGGACTGCGACGGCGTAAGCAGAATGAATGCCGTACTGCGTTCCATGGCCGTGCGGTATCCCTCCACCAGTGTGGCCACGCCGGAACTGTCCATGTAGGGGATGCCGCGCAGGTCCACGGAAACGCTGCCCCCGAATTTCGGCATGGCCTTGGTGATGGCCGACCGCAGGTCCGGCGAGCTGTAGAGGTCCACCTCCCCCCTGACCACAAGGGTACAGGCCCCGTCGGCGCCCTTTCGTTCAATTTCGAGTCCCATCGTTTCCCGTCCTATGCGTCGTGCGCCCGGTGCGCGGTCTGCCCGGCGGGCGGCCGCTGCAAGCGCATGAGGGTGCGGTTTCCATGTTCGCCCCCCGGCTCAAAAGTAACTTCATCAAAGACACGGTACATCAATTGGACCCCGAGACCCCCGGGCCGCAATGCGCTCAGTTCGGGCGGCGCCAGTTCGCGGCGGGCGCAACGCTCCCAGTCCAGGGGCATGCCGTCGTCGATGAGTTCAAACTCCACGTGGGCGTCCGTCACGCGGACGCGCAGTTCCATCCGGCAATCCGTCCGGCTGCCATAGGAATGCCGGATGCTGTTGGCGCAGGCCTCGTCGACGGCGAGCACCGCGAGGTCCACGGTCTCGGCGGAAAAACCCTTGGATTGCAGATAGCTGCGCACCATGGCGCGTACCACGCCCAACAGGCGCGGCTTCGTGGCCATCTCCAGCCGGATATCGTCTTCCATCACCATCGGCGCTCCGAATAGGTTGCGGACCGGCAAGTCCGGGCCGCCGTGACCTTCACTTCGTCAGCCCAGGTACTTCACTGCAATCAACGTGCAGTCGTCGTGCGGCATGACGGGCGCGCAGAACCCCATCACCTTCTGGTTCAGCCGCTCGATGAGTTCCCTGGGGGTGCTCCGGTAGTGTCCTTTCAGCGCCTCGCACAGGCGTTCCATTCCGAAGTCCTCGATTTCGTCCTCGCCCGCGCGCTGCGTGTTCATGGCGCGCGCCTCGACGATTCCGTCCGTGAACAACAGGAGCGTGTCCGCAGCGCCAATCTGGGTTTCGGTGTCCTTCCAGCGACACGTGGGCAGGATGCCCGCGGGCGGGCCGCTCGCGTCGCCAAACACACGCACGCCGTTCTTGCCTATGCCGATTACGGGATGATGCCCCGCGTTCGCGCACACAACATGTCCATCTGAAACATTCAGGACGAGGTAGCACAGCGTGCAGAAGGTGCCTTTGGGGCTGCGTTGTACAAGGCTTTCGTTCAGTATCTGGAGCACGGCCGAAGGCGAACTCGTGCGGTGAATGCCCTGACGGAACTCGGCCAGGAGCTGCGCCATCGTCAGCGCCGCAGGGACTCCCTTGCCGCTGACATCTCCAATCAGGATACCCACGTGGTTCGCATCGGGCTGCACGAAGTCGTAGAAGTCCCCGCCCACAGTCTTGGCGGGCCGGGTTTCGCCGTAGACCTGGAAGCGGCCGTCGCCTTCGGGCCATTGGCGCACGAGAAAACCCTCCTGGATCTTCCACGCGTGCTGGATCTCCTGGTCGATCCGCTGCTTTTCGAGGATTTGGCCGTGCATGGTCGCGTTCTCGAGGGCGAGACCCGCGCTGTTTCCAACGGCCGTAGTGAGCAGCATGTCTTCGTGCGTGTATTGGTGCCCGGCGCGATCGCTGTCGATGTAAAGCAATCCGAAGATGCCGAACTTGCCCCGCAACGGCACGCAGATGATGGATCGCAGCCGCAGCGACATGATGCTCGCGGACACGTTCAGTTCGCTGTCGCGATCCGTGTCTTGAAAGAGCAGACTCTCGCCGCGCTTAAGCACACGGTGCGCGACGGTGTTGCTGATGTGGAATTCGCGTTCCTCGACGTGGGTCAAGCGGCCTTGTTGGATGACATGAAACTTGTGGCAGACGGGACAGGGTTCGATAGTGGACTTGTCCTCGCCCGCAAACACGACTGAACCGCGCTGCGCGTCGATGGCCTTCATGGTGGTCTCGAGAATCCGGTCGACCAGGGGGCACGGCTCGTAATTCGAGGCAATCTCGTTCATGACCGCGTACACCGCGCGCAGGAGCCGCTCGGCCCGCTCTTCCTTCTCGCCGATCTGCTCGCCGAGCCCTTCCTGCTGCCAGTCCACGATGGTCTCTTTGAAAATCGTGGTGCTTTCCTTCGGCTCCTCGTCGGTGATGTCCTCGATCTCGAAGCGCATGACGGTTTCGCCGACCTGGAGGCGGTCGCCGTTCTTGAGCACCCCTTCGAGCATGGGCTGGCCGTTCAACTGCGTCCCGTTCGTGCTGCCCAGGTCTTTCCAAACGAAGCGCTCGCCTTCCGTGGCGATACGCAGATGGCGGCGCGACGCCGCGGCGTCGTCAATGATGAAACCACAATCGACGGCGCGGCCCAGCGTGATAGACGGACCGATCGGAACGCGACGCTCCTGGCCTCTTTCTCCCTGACTCACCAAATAGCCGCGAAGCACTGCCTCAAACTCCTACCCCAGATCCCGAGACGCGCACATACTACCGCCCCCGCGAAACAGGGAGCAAACCGCCCCCGCCGCGGCCGGGCCGGGTTCCAAAGGAAAAGGGATGCGCGAGGCATCCCTTGGTCGGACTGAATCTTTCTGTTGAATCGACAGACAATCAGTGGGCAGCGTCCAAAAACCAGACCACCACATCCGCGCGGCGATTGGTCTCCCGGTGATCCGTGCCGGCCACCGGCTTCTCTTCACCGTTGCTGACCGCCGCTATGCGGCCCGCGTCGATGCCCTGGCTCACGAGATACTGCTTGACCGCGTCCGCGCGGCGCTGCCCCAATTGGACGTTGTAATCGTTCGTGGCCAAGTCGCAGCAGTTGCCCTCGATGCGGACCTTG
The DNA here is from genome assembly GCA_020847495.1 of Candidatus Hydrogenedentota bacterium. GTDB lineage: Bacteria > Hydrogenedentota > Hydrogenedentia > Hydrogenedentales > SLHB01 > JAHDWY01. The sequence goes on from JADLCA010000109.1 coordinate 4,425, forward strand.
TCGTTCGGATGCTCTTTCAAATAGGCCACTGCCTTGTTGGCGGTCTCGATACCGGCTGGCTTCAGGACCGCCTTGTCGAGATCGAAGTAGATGGGCTCAAACACCGGCGCCTGCCGGACGGCTGGTTCCGGAATTTCCGCCTTCGCGAACTTCAAGTAGTTGCCAAAAGACACGCGTTTCTGGCTCCAGTTCACGCTGTCCGGACTCGCAAAGGTCGTCATCGTGCATTCGCCCTGTTTCGCACATTTCTCGCCGCAACAGGCCTTGCCATCCGACATGCAACACTTCTTGCACGCATCCTTTGCCAGCGCGCCGGGCAGGCATAACCCCAGCGCGAGGACCACGTACAGCACGAACCGAATTGGGACGCTCATCACTACCTCCTCATGACTTCCGTTCTCGCGGCGAATCTCCCCGGACGTCCCGTCCACACACAAGCCGCGAGGGAGGACATGCCTCGCCGCACCAGTATAGGAGACCCGGCGGACTTTTGTAAACAGTTTTCCTCCGGGGCTTTACTCTCGGGCCTCCGAACGCCTGCTACCTGGATTCGGGATCCGCCTTGCCGGTCAACACGAGTTTCGAGGCGCGCGGGACCCAACCCGAGTTCCAGTGATGTTGAATCGAATCCGTTTTCTCGTACATGTGCGGAATCCCCAAGGCGAGCAACTGCTCGTGAACCGCATTCATCTTGTGTCCCGTATCACCGTTCGGCATCAAGATGAGCCTCGGGAGTGCCGCATCCTTGAGTTCGTTGATGCGCTGGGGAATCAGACCGGGAATCGCGTAGTGCGCGAAGTGCTCGTTTGTCCCGAAGACATCGATCATCCGGAATTGATCGGGCTGCGTCTTATCGACGGGAGCATCCCACGCCACGGCCCGCTCGAAGAGGCCGGGATGGCGCAGCAGCAGCATGATGGCTCCGTAACCCGACTTGCTGAAGCCGAGAAGGAAGCGTCCGTCGCGGGTGCATTTGACCGGATAGTGTTCCTCGACCCAAGGCAGCACGACCTTGATGAAATGGTCCTCCTGCCGCAGGACGGGGTCGGAAGGGTGATTCGCAAACCACGGCGTGGCGGCAAAGGCGGGAGCCACGCAGATGACCCCGTACCGCTTGGCGATATCTGCCTTGGCGACCTCCTGGATGCCGCTGCCCCACCGGCTTATCGTGCCCGACTCCACGGGTAGCACATAGAGCACCGGGTAGGCGGCGCCCGGTTCCAGGGGGTCGGGGGCGAGGACCTCGATAGCGACCGGTGCCGGCTGATAGGGCCCGGAAACCATGAACGTTTTGATTGCCGGTTCGGCCGCTGACGCAACGAGAGCGGAAACGCCCAGGATCGCCAATGCCACCCCGAGACTCGGTGCCATTGTGTTGACCTCCTTCACATCGAATGCGTTGCTGCCACTTGGTACGTCGCGATCAACATTCTACACGTGCGCCTGCGCACGATGAGCACTCTGAAGACCGTAGCGCGCCATAGCCGCAACCAAAGAAGAGGATTGTCCGCAGATGGCGCAGATGAACGCAGATTACAATCGAGACAGGCGAACGCGAGCAGGATCGACAGCCACCAGGCGCCCGGCGCAATGCGACAACCCTCATGTGACTGAAAGGCCAATATACTCGAAGCTCAGCGCGGCACAGCCGCAACTAGACGAAGATAGCTATCCACCGAGTTCGCCGATTACACCGATTCAAGAAACAGACCAACACAGGGGGAACCAACACAGGGGGAACCAACACAGGGGGAACCAACACAGGGGAACCAACACGGGGGAACCAACACGGGGGAACGGGCGTCTCGCCCGTAATTTGAGAGCACTCAAACGCAGAAATGTTGCCTTCGCCGAGGAACGCGCAGAAGCAAGCGGACGGCATTCTGGTACTGCCTCGCTTGCCAAGCGCGGCAGCACAGCGCTTCGTTCAAGTGATCGACTTAACGGCCTGTATCGTCTCCCACGCACATCTTTGATCTTAAGCCCTGGCAAGGGCGCAGGTGCATAGCCCCGGGTGGAGCCGAAGGCGGAACCCGGGGTCAACTCGCCCCCACGAAGAGCCCCGGCAGGGGCGACAGGAAGCAGGGACACGTAATGCGGTCATGCGACGACCAGATTAAGACAGGCCAGATTCACACCGATTTGACGATAGAAGTTAGCGCGGCACGTGCACCGGCCTTCTTTGGAGGAGTCTGCGCGGAATTAAGGTGTCTGTCCCTCAATTTCCGGAATGTACGCGAAAGCAAGTAGTCCCTGGATTTTCTGAGTCAGGAAGCAAGAAGGAAGATGATTTTGTGTTCCACTGCCACAGTGTCGTTGCCCCTATGTGTCAGAAAGGAAGAATTATGCATTTCGCGACAGTTTATGATAACCTCTGTCTATACCGCAACCGCAATAGAGAAGTCACCCTTGGAATTGGGGAGGTCTTATGGCGGGGAACGAGTCCAATTCAGATCTGGACCGGATATTTGTTGTCAAAAACGGCCAGAGGGTTGGTCCTTATACGTCTGCTCAGGTGAGGGCTATGCTTGATAGCGGGATGCTCTCATACACGGATTATGGGTGGCATCAAGGATTGGCCGATTGGATTCCCTTGAGCCTGATATTTGCCAGAGGGCAGCCTCCGGAATTTCGCGCCAAGCCGATAGCTCCCAATACTCCTGTCTACACAAACCCGCAGCTAACCACGCAGAAAGTGGATGAAGTCCTTTTTGCATGCGAGAATATTTGTGTGACAGATACACAAATAACTAAGGGCTTCGAGTCGTGGAACGTCAGTTCCGTCGTCAAAGTGTCGTTTTACAAGGTGGGTCCCACTTGTCTGGAATCAGTAGTGTATGTTGCGCCGCTATTGCTGGGAGTCCTCGGCATACTGGGAGGCAGTGCGGGATCCATTGCTCTGTCTCTCGTGTTCTTTTCCTGCGCCGGAGGCGCATACTATTTTATGATGCATATATATAACAAGGGCTACGTGATAGAGATTACTATCATATCTGGCGAGATTATTAAGTGCACGATTATGGATCAAATCAACGCGACAAGATTATGTGAGTGCATACGCGAAGCTATGAGACGAAATTGAGAGGACAGAGCTTTGAGGCGCGACCCAATACGCTGCAAGTTCAACGCTTCGCAAGCGACCAAGGCCCGGATCGCGACGCAAATCGACGCTCGAGCTGAGGACAGCCCCCGAATGAATTGTAGGACCACAGATTCACACCGATTTGACGACAGTGAGTTGGAAAGGTGGGCGCATCGGGCCAGTTTGATGGAAGACGTCCTGAACCCAAATGTCTTTCCCCGATTTCCGTGGTTTTCCGGAGTACGGACCTGCAAGCCGTGCTCGAGAGGTGAAACTGTCTTGCCCCAGTTGGAAATGGAGAGGCCTGTGTTTAGGCTAATCCTAACCGACTGGAGGCAAAGAGATGAAACGATCACGCAGGAATTTTACGGGACAGGAGAAGGTGGGGATTCTGCGGCGGCATTTGTTGGACAAGGTGCCGGTGTCGCAGGTATGCGAGGAGGCGGGGGTTCAGCCGACGCAGTTCTACCAGTGGCAGAAGCAGTTTTTCGAGAATGGGGCGGTGGCCTTCGAGCGCAATGGCAGGGTGAAGGAAGACCCGGCGCAGGAGCGGATTACGGCCCTGGAGGCCAAGCTGCGGC
>JADLCA010000110.1 GCA_020847495.1 Candidatus Hydrogenedentota bacterium
AGGCTGTGCGCAAGGAGATCGAGGCGATCCACGCGATCAGCGTGTGGGATGAAGAGAACGTCATCTTCGACCGGCATGCGAATTACTACACGGGTGAGCTTGACCCGCTGCCGGTGCGCGGTTCGTACATCAAGCACTCCGGCCTCTTCGCATACAGCTTCATGTTCCTCTATACGAAGACCGGCGACCGCAAACACCTCGAATGGGCGCGGAAGATGTCCGAGGTCTACTGGCGGCACCGCGATCCCAAAACCGGCCTCATACCGGGCTACGTGTCCGCGGAGGGCGGCTCCGGCAACTCGAATTGCCAGCTTGTGCTCGCCTACTACATCCTCGAAGCGGCGGGCGAATACCCCGACCCGGCCGTCTTGCGCCACGGTCTCGATCTCGTGGATGCAGTGCTTCAGTACGGGTTTGATGCAAACACTGGCGCCATCGCGAATGAACTGGAACTGCCCACCGGCAAAGTCGTGCAATGGGGCACGTCGCCGTGGAGCTATGCGGACAATAGTGGCTACTACGGCGCGCTCGCGCTCTGGAGAGCCTGGGAGCTGACACACGAGCAGCGGTACCTCGACGCGTTCAGCGCGCGGCTCCGCGCGGTTTGTGCGGCACCACTGCCGGAGAGCCTCGCGCCCGGTGTCGCGGGCTCGTGGCTCCAGGTATTTGCCGATGGATACCGTGCAACCCGCGATCCTCTCTTCTTGACCAGCGCGCGGCGCCTCGCCACCTGGACGGCGGAGCACCTCGTGCGCCGCGGACTCATCCTCGAATCATCCACCGGCTACGTGTATCTCAACTACACACGCCCCGGAGACCTCGTGCGTGGTTGGCTCGATCTGTACTCGGTCGAGCGCGGGCTGCCGCTGCATTGGCTTGCGCCTTCCGCGGTGCGCCCCGAGGACGGCACTCTCCCCATCTTGATCAGAACAACTCCAGAGGTGAAGAAGATCCGATTCGAGTGGCGGTGGCAAGATGGCTCCGGCGACGCAGCAACCGCCGATTCCTCCACCGGCGAATGCACATTGACCATTCCGATACCCGCGGGTGTGGCCCAGGGCGCGCTGGCTTTGACGTTCCGCGACTCGGTTACAGGAAACGTGTTGGATACGGGCACCGTGCTGGTTGCGAAGAACCCGGACGGCCCCAAGATTGCGCTTGGCGACATCCCCACGTGGGTCGATGCATCCCAAGGGTTCACGTTCGAAGCGACCGTCAGCGACTCGACGGGAGTTACGGCCACCTCGTGCGAGTACACGCTGCCAGATGGAACCTCCGGCACCGTGGAAGGGCAGCGCGTGTTGCCGGACGCTGACACTTATCGCTTCGCGCTTCCTGCCGCAGGCGGAGAGGCGCAGGGAATGCTGCGATTTCGCGTGATAGCCAGCGGAAACGCGTCATGGCCCGTGAAGGCGGCGTCGCCGGAACATGTGCTGGCATTGGCCAGGTCCGCGTCACTGCAATTCACCGGCAATGCCGGAGAAACGCTGAGCGCGATTAACGGCGAAGGCCCCGCCGCCATCACAGCGGTGCTGAAGCCGGACCGCGCAGTCGCTGGCGGTGTATTGCGTGTCCAAGGGTTGCCCACGCTCCCATTCCCGGATCGTCGCGGCCTGCCCGATGCGATCGATGATGGCTGTTACGTCGTAACCAAGGACGAAGTGCTGAAGTCCGCGGGCGGCAATCTGTCCATATCGCTTTCATTCGATCCGGAACTCGATTCCCGCATCTTGCCCTCGACCTTGATGGGCTATCGCTTAACGGATGATCGGTGGGAAGTTGTCCAGGCAAGTGCGGTGGATGTAAACACCCACACGATCACCTTGCCCTGTGCCGATGGAGGAACTTTCGCGATCGGAGGTACGCCACGGCTTGCGTGGCGGCGAACGTTCAATGGCGCGCTGTTGAGCAGTCCAGCTCTCGCGCGCGTGGGCAAGAGCGGCGCTAAGGCGATCATCCTCGACACGAAGTATCCCGACGGTAAGCTCTTCGCGATTTCCCCGGAAGGCAAAACCCTGTGGACGCATGACGCGGGCGATGCGCAGTCTTTCCCCACTGTCGCCGACCTCGACGGCGATGGTGTGGACGAGATCGCCATCGGGGGACCGAATCTGACCGTGCTGGGTCATGACGGGACGATCTTGTGGCAAGCGGACTTGCCCATGTGCGCCTCGCCTGTGATCGGCGACATCAATGGCGATGGACAGCTCGATGTGGCCGGGGTCACGGCGAATGGAATCGTGGCCGCGTTTGATGCCAGGGGCGGTGCACTCTGGCGTGTCGATGACCTTGGCGAGAAGATGCAAATTCCGGCGCTGGCACAGCTCACGAATGGGCCAGCATCATCGGTGATCGTGGGTAGCAAGGATCGCGTGTACGCAATTGGGCCAGACGGCACTGTCGTGTGGAGTGTTCCGGTCGAGGGTGAAGCGCGCTACGCGCCGGCCATTGGCGATCTCAATGGCGATGGGCTGGACGAGGCCATCTTCTGTTCTCGCACGGACACGGCGGGGGCCATGACTGCGATCGACAGCTCGGGCAAGGTGCTCTGGACTGCACCGGTCTCGCGCGAACCGGACTGGTGTCCGATCATCGCACCGCTGGATGGCAATGGCAAACCAAGAATCGTTGCCCAGGACGTGGATGTTTACAAGCTTCTGGTGGTCGATGAGACGGGCAAAACGGTTCGCACCATTCCCACCACGGGACGCGCCCTGCAAACGCCGGTGCCCGCGGATCTTGACGGCGATGGCGCGCTCGACTTGCTCCTCTGCAATGATCTGAGCTACCGCACGTGGGCCATCGGAAACGACGGCACGCCGCTCTGGTCTTATGTGGCCCAGAGCTTCACGCTTGCCGGGGCCAAGATCAAGGGAGCCGGGTCGCTTCTCCTCGCGGACATCAACGATGATGGACTGCTGGAGTTCGTGGGCGGCGATGATGAAACGTGGTTGAACGTGGTGCGAACGGAAACCTCATGCAAGAAGGGAACCGTCGTTTCCGGCCAGTTTCATGGAGATGCGAGGCATTCCGGCAACTACATGAACGCGGGCACACTGTGAAGACGCACCCGCGGCAATTGGAACTCCCGTTCCTGGGGTTGACCCGGCTACGCCTCCCTCGCATGTCGCGTTGGGTAATGGCATAAGAGCATCATGCCCGGCCAGCGAGTCTGTTGTCCTTCACGAACACGCGTGAGTGGCGCTCGAAGACCCGCCCGTCACGGAAAAACGAAGTCACAATCCTCATTGAATGACTGATGCAGGTTCCTGATTATCGCACGCAAGTTGTCCGGGTGCATCAGTTGATCGACCACGGAATGTGCCAGTCTTACCCACGGCTCTTACGAAGAGCCGGCATTCTGGAAAAAGCCGTTGCGCAAATCCCCTATCGATGATACTATGCCGCTGCAAGGAAGTCCCTGGACGTGTTCCCGGGCCATGTCAATGGCGCAATGCGTTTCACGTATGCCTGAGTACTGTCCAACGCTTGAGTTGACGCACTTCCATTGACTGGCTGACCTCATCCAAGTGTCGGGTTTCGTGTCGTTTTCCGTTTATCGCGCGGCCGCCGATGAGCGTCCGCTTTACATTGTTTGACGTCGCCATTCCCCCTTGGGTTGGGGATCACGGGTGGGACGCCTAGCAGGAAAATGGGTGTAGCATGGGATCATCCAGAGTCGGAGCCATCGCTTCATTCGTACTCGCCGTGCAGTTTCTGTTGACGCTTGTGTGGATTATCGTTTCCTGGCCGCCGGAGGGTCTAAGCGGTCTTGTAGA
>JADLCA010000111.1 GCA_020847495.1 Candidatus Hydrogenedentota bacterium
GCGCCAAAAGGCTATTGTCAATAATGTTGGCAATCCACTCCGGCTTGACGATGCGGTTGAGGTATTCATAATCAAAGCTGCAGATTACCCGCCGCGTGGTGTCGATTGGGCCCCTACTAAAGCGCCGTGTTCCGAAAAATGGAGTCTCTGTAACGCCTCCCCAGGTGGAAAGTTCTTCCTCGTCGAGGGCAGCAAATACCCCCAAGGAATCGTAGTTGCCAATCGGCGCGAAGAAGGATGCTTGGTAAGGACCACAATCGGGGGTCCAGCACACCGGATGGTCCGCGAGCGAAGAAGGACACTTGCCAATCTGTGGGTCGGAAATATACTCGGGAAAAACCTCGATACCCGCGGGTCCCGACACCTTCGGCCAGATCGGCGAATCGAATGAGATGGCGTAGCCCTCGTCCGGTTGATGGTTGGGGAAACGGGCATTTCGTGACTCGTTTGCAAACATCTTGAAAACGATGCCCCACTGCCGCAGGTTGTTTGCACAACTGGCGCGACGGGCCGATTCCTGGGCGCGCGCAAGCGCTGGCAGCAGAAGGGCCGCCAGCACGCTTGTGACAGCAATAGTAATCAGCAACTCGACGAGACTGAATCCCCGCGTTCTCATACGGCTTGCCCCCGTGCGGCATGCGATGTGTTTCGTGAGAGCCCGATTAACCCCCGGATTCTAGCATACCCCGCAGCATTTCTCATATTCTTGGTCAAGGACGACGCCCGTATTCCCGTGGAAATGGAACGTTCATGCTCGGATCGAATGGGCGAGCCTGTCCCGCACCGCTCCCTCCACAGACCGCGCATGGGGAAACAAGTCTTTGGGAACAACCGGCTTTGGACAATCAGCCCATTCCTTGCAGGTGGCGCTTTTTGACTTCTGGAGACCAACCACGCGCTGCCAACCCGCCGTCATCCCGGCATACTCGATTGCTACTCGTTTGGAGGCACATGCTCCTGAGGCGGGCGTCTTCCCAGAGAATGGTCCTGTTGTGTGACCCATTCCACGGCTTGGCGCACGACCTTCGCGCTGGACATCAATCCGAGTTTTGTCATGATTCGCTCGCGATGCGACTCTATGGTCTTTGCGCTTCGGTTGAGACGCTCGGCGATCTCACGGACTGTAAGCCCCCGGCCCAAGAACTCAAAGACCTCCAGTTCACGGCTCGACAGCAGGTCGATTCGTGATCGACCAGGGTCTGGGCCGACGTCGGCCATGTTTGCCACGAGACTGTCTGTCACGCGCTGACTGACGGCCAAGTGCCCCTGTAGCACCTTTCGGATGGCATCGATGAGTTCTCGCGGGTGGGCGCTCTTCTTCACATACCCCATGGCTCCGGCCTGGATAGCTCTTACGGCGAACAATTCCTCGTCGTGCATCGAGTAAACGAGCATCTTCTGCGACTTGTACCGGGTCTTGATGTCGTGAATCAGAGTCAATCCACTGCTGCTCTCCAGAGAAATATCCACGACGATCACGTCGGGATGGAACGTGTCGATCAAGGGCACGACTCCCGCGGCGTCCTGACATTCGCCGCAAACCTCGAGGTCGGCCTGTCCCGAGACAAGCTGGACCAATCCAGCCCGAATCATGGGATGGTCGTCGACGATCAGGACCTTGGCCCGGACTGTGTCTTCAGATTGCAAAGTCGTGGAGTCCTTTCTCGGAAAGGTCATCCTGGTGAAGTTCCCTGGCGAGTACACACTTCACCTGGGTTCCTTTCCCAGCCGCCCCGGAAACGCGCAGCCAGGCGCCAATGGCAGCGGCGCGGGACTGCATGGTTTGAAGGCCAAGTCCTTTTGAAGGACGTTCCTGTCCGTCCATGCCGACGCCATCATCCACTATCGCCAGGACTATTCTGTCGTGGCTTGATGCCAGCGTCATGGCGATTCTGCTGGCTTGGGCGTGTTTCACGGCGTTGGTTATGGCTTCCTGAGCGATCAAGAACATCTGCGTCGCAACGCCATAGTCATCGATGTTGACTTCAGACGGACACTCGAAACGGACATCGATCCGCTGATACGTTCGCAGTCTTTCCACCAACTGCTCCAATGCCACTTCCAATCCCCGGGGATGCATCTCGATTGGGGCGATTCCCATGATTGCATTCCGCACGTCCTCCATGGTGCGTTGTACACCTTCCACAATGGCATTCGCCTGAGCTGCGAGCGTACCCGACACCCCCTGAAGTTCCATGGCCAGACTCCCGGTCATGCAAAGCAATCCCGCGAGATCTTGTCCGACAGTATCGTGAAGATCGTGGCGGATGCGCTGGCGCTCATCCGTTCTCGCGGATGTCAGCCTCTCCTCCATGGACTTCCTCTCGGTTATATCGCGCGCATTGACAATGATGCCATTCAGCACGGGGTCGAACTGCAAGTCGCTGATACACTCAATAACACGCCAGGTTCCGTCCGGGACGAGGATGCGCACATCAACCGACTGCACAACCACTTTGGAGGAAGAAATGTGTCGCAGGGCGCGCCCGACCCTGTAGATGTCGTCGGGGTGGCAGTACTCACCTATCGATTTCCCGACAAGGACTTCGGGTGCATAGCCCAGGATTCGCTGAACCGAGGCCCCGATATCGCGAATCACTCCCTCGGGGCCAAGAATTGCAACAAGATCCGTGCTGTTCTCCACGAGCCGCCGGAAACGCTCCTCATTTGTCTGCAATTCCAGCTCGGCTTTTCTGCGTACCGCCGCCTCCGCGAGAAGTTGATCGTGCTCGACGATGAGCCTCTTGCGGGCCTCGCCTGCCTCGTTGCCCGAGAGGGAGAATGCCGTGAGCAGGAGCAGAAGGCCCAGAAGCCACAACCAGTCTCGCAAGGGACCATGCAACACCCCATGGGTTTCCGTGAGCTCGTTGATGGGAAAGACGGGCATGGCATATAGGATGTCGGTCACGTGCGGCAAGGCAATAATGGCCAATGCCACGATGGCGAGACTTCGCAATGCCATGCTGCTTCCTGCCCGGTAAAGCACGGATATGGTGGCGTGCCCCATGCCAAGCAGAGCGAGCAGGATGATGATGCTCTCAAAACCATGCCAAGCAAGGGCCTGAGCCGCTGAGACGAGCAACATCGCCATTAAGAGGCCAATGAGAGGGCTGTGGTCCCACGGTGAGAAGTGAGTGGGCCCGCCAAGAAGAGCGGAAATCTGCTGGAGTCCAGACTTTCTTTCGGAAGACTTCGTTTCGCGCAGTGCTTCCGTGTTGCATGCGGCGGGAAGAGGAGACTCTCCAGGACAACTGAGAAACACGGCCAGCATGAGCAGGAGCCCGATGGGCGCCAAATAGAGCGAGTCTGCAACAAACATGTCGTGCAGGTTTTCCGAGAAGACAACAAGCACCAACATGCTGGTGAGCAATGCCTGAACACGGTCTCCCGAGCGGAATTGACGCAAGCTGGCATAACAAACCGCGATCAAAGCGGTTACGTTGGCCAAGTCTATGGGAATTCGCCATGCGTAGAATGGAACGCGAGACGGAAGTAGTCCTTCGAGTCCCGGTATGGGATGTAAATGAATCTCGCCCAGATACTCCAGAAACAGGCCGGAAACAGACATAATGTGCATCAGGGTGGCAACGGCATAGGCGGCCGTCAGCGTGGCAACTGCGGCTGGAGATATCGCCCGCGTGAGGCGGGCGACTAGCCAGAGAAGACTTACCTGGCCGACAATGGATGCCACCTGCGACCATTTTACGACCTCTACATAGGTGGACGTGCTGGCGGCCCTATAGGAGCCAAGCGCGGTTATCGCAAATGCGGCCACAAGGTACAAGCCCGCCGAAAAGGAGATACGCAGGGGGGTACGAGAAGTTGAACGCGCCGCCACTACGCGGCGGTATGCTATAAGCACAACCGCGCTGAGAATAACGCCTATAGAACCGTAGAGAAGTCCTCTCCATTCGAATTCAGAGAGAATACTCATTGAGTTTCAGGTCCTCATCAAATCATACAGACAGTGGTAAGCCGCAGACAGCATTGCCACGTTGTCCCCAAAAGTGCGCTATAGTACAACTTTCTGACACGTTGTGAGTAGTCAGTTTTCCAGCGTCAGACGATTGGAGGATCAGGACAAACCTCACGCGAGGTACCGTCTTCGCCGCGCGCGCTTGCTCTCCCAATAAATCCCCTGTTGTTCTTTCGGACTCAGAGTCAACGTATCAACACCTCTCCACAGTCCAATGCAAGAACTTCCCGGACCTGGAACTTTCTGCCCGGTAAGCAAGGTCCGCCAAAGATTCAAGTCGATTGATAGCAATGGTTTGTGTTCATGCCACCTCTATGGCATGACCCTTGCTTCGCCCCCTTACAGGTCTGTCCCATAGCAGGCCTACCGTGAGTGGTTGGCCCGGCGTGGACAGCGGTCTCCCTAACCGTTGTCCCATCCCTAAACGCCCGCCGGGCCTCCCTTAAAACACTCCGCCTTCGGGCGTAGTGATACAGAGACTCGCAACAGGAATGAAACGGGGACTCTATCAATGATACCGGGACTGTACGCGGCCGCAACTGGCATGATCGCCATGGAAGAACGCCAGGCCATCATCGCCAACAACCTCGCCAACGCGGCCACCGCCGGTTTCAAACGCCAGAACGCTATCCAGGAAGGCTTCTATGAAGTCCTTCTCGGCAATATGGGCACCGCCCAGATGTATAACGCCGAGCGCGGACCCGGCGGCGGACTGAAGACCATTCAGTCTTATTCCGACTTCGGGGGCGGTCCCATTCAGGCCACCGGCAACCCGCTTAACATCGCCATCATGGGGCCCGGTTTCCTCGGCGTGAGCACACCCGCGGGCGATCGCTTCACGCGCGATGGCGATTTCACCATCGATGCCGATGGACAGCTCGCCACCAAGGAAGGCTACAAGATCCTGGGCGCCGGAGGCGACGGGATTGACGTGTCTGGCGGCAACATCGAAATCGACTCGGCGGGCGCCATCTGGGTGGACGGACAGCAGGTCGACCAGCTCCGCCTGACCGAATTCGCCGAACCGCAACTCCTCCAACGGCAGGGAGACAACCTCTACGCGGCCTCAGAGGACGCCCTCGCCCAATCC
>JADLCA010000112.1 GCA_020847495.1 Candidatus Hydrogenedentota bacterium
CCAGGCTTTCAGGGTGCCGGAGATCGACTCCCACGTGGGGGAACTGTACGTTGCCCCAGATGGGGTAAGTTACGAATATCACGATTTCCACAAACAGATGAATTGGGTACGCTCCGCCCAATTCGGAGTAGTCCTATTGAATTCAGTCCGGGCGTGGGTGCTCTCGAATGACGAGACCAGAGGAACTTGGAAAGCCATTGCGCGCGATCTAGCCTGGCTCGCTGACCGCTTTCAAGCGCATGATTCGGAATCTGCAGAACTTATACAGATTTGTCTCAATCAAGAAGAATGACGCGAATCTATCTGTTATGGTAGGACACACCAATAGGGTGAAAGCGTCAACTGCGCGGAAGTGGGAGATGCAGGCTATAATCTGTCATCGCAAAAGCGGTTATCACAGATGACAGGCCTCAAGTTTCTTCTCGATTTCGGTTCTCTTGGGTTTCGGGTGACTCTAAAGTGGTGGGGCAAGTCCGATTTGCCAAAAAGGCGATCGAGACAGGTCCGGTTTGTGGGAGTCTAGGCGCCTTACCACTCAATGACCAAATCCGTGCCATATCTAATGTTCGCGATTTCACATGCCAGCCGCAGCAGAGTCTTCATGCTTGACACGCTATAATTTGTACCGATCCACCAACCCGGAACAAGCTCTTTGGCGTAAGATTCACAAAGGTCGGCACGTCCAGGGTAGAGTCTCTGTCTATCGCGAGATATCAACTGACGTGTCCTCCCGTGACGCCTCGCGGAAAAACGTTCCAGGAAGCTATGGTCTCGGCGCTGGAGTTCTTTAAGTACTTCAGCCACGATTTCAATCGCAGCGTTACAGTCACGGCGTTGCTCGTACAATCGAAAGCCTCTTCTGCCATGCAGGCCAGCGGGAGGCTGTGGATCCAGATGTCGATATGAGGCTTGGGAAGGTGCTTCGGCCGGAGGACGAGTATCAGCTTGCACACCTGGGTGGAAGGGCAACTGGGCGATGAACTCTGCCGTATCCTCTAAGTCAGGTTTGAATCCGCAGATATCTTCCACTTTGTCAGCTAGGAGCTCCAACAGGAGATCGTCTGGCTTTTCGAGGAGGCGATGCCAAGCTTCAGGTAGAGTCTCGACTATTGCCCTCTGCCGAGAGACGTCACGGTGGTCCTGCCTTGCATTTTCAAGAGCAATACCGGAACAGACCTCAGCGTAAGACAGATATCGCTTCAGTCGATATACGCACTCTTCAAGTTCGCGTTCCAGCAGGTCGAGTTTATACACGCGCCGTTCCAGATAACTTCCTTGTTCGGCTGGTAAGTAGAGATGCCATTCTTGACCGTCCGTCAATACGACAAATTGCACACCAGCATGATAGGCGTATTCAAAAAGCTGCCTGTCTCCGCCTTCTGCATTTCCAATTCGCTTTGCTTCCAAGAACACTAATGGCCGATTCTCGCCTCGGCAAAGCGCGAAGTCCACACGAGTGCCTTCAACTCGGAATTCTGGTGAGACAATTTGGGTGTCAAATACGGGCCAGCCAAGGCACTGGAGAATTGGCAGAATGACGCCTTGGGAGATTGCGGCCTCATTCTGAAACTTACCCTGCGTGATACTCTCTCGAATGCGCCCGAGCAACCGTTCAAGTTCCATGGCTCTTAATTACCTCAAGCTACCTTTGTGCGTATTCTTGCGAACAGGGGTTGCGACTCTGAATCGCGCAGTAATGATGCGATGGGATGTTTCAGAGGATATTATCCAGACTCCTAATAATGGGTGTTCACTCTTTAAGTTAGCAGGGATTCTGGAAGAAAAACAAGGATACAGCGGCGCCATTGATGGGCATGAGCCGGGGGTTGAGGGTATGTCCGGGTTAGTTGCTCGGGACTTACTTCTGAGCATTCCGTGCGTCTTCCATTTGGACAGTCATATCAAGGGAAGACAGAAGTGGAAGAGAAGGATCGCATTACCTCTTCAATCCCGTCTTCCTGTCAAAAATGAAACTCGCCGAATCAGCGTCTGCGCAGCAGGCGCGGGGCGCCGCGGCGGCGGGTGCCGCCGGTGGAAGCCTTCTTTTCTTCCGGGGGCGTGTAAAGGGAAAGAACGGGGACGGCCTTTTCCCATTCGGCGCGGGGGAGGCGGCGGCCCAGGGCGCGTTCGATGGCTTCCAGCGGGAGGTGTTCCGCGGGGGACACGAAGGTGATCGCGTCGCCTTCGGCTTGGGCGCGGGCGGTGCGGCCGATGCGGTGGATGTAGTCGTCGGCGGTGGGCGGCACGTCGTAGTTGATGACGTGGCTGATGCCGTCGACGTCGAGGCCGCGGGCGGCCACGTCGGTCGCCACGAGGATGCGGTACTTGCCTTTGCGGAACCCGTCGAGGGCCTGCTCGCGCTGGCGCTGGGAGCGGTCGCCATGGATGGCGGTGGCTTTGAATGCGTGTTTGCGCAACATTTCGCTGAGGCGTTCCGTGCGCTGTTTCGTGCGCAGGAAGATCACGGCCGAGCTGATGTCTTGCGAGCGCAGGATATCGAGCAGCAGATTCGACTTGTCTTCCGGCATGACGGTGTAGAGGAGCTGGCGCACGGAATCGACCGGGCGCGCGACGGCGCCCACGCTCACCCGTTCGGGGTCGTGCATCATCTCGTGCGCAAGCCGGGAAATCTCGTCGGGGAAGGTGGCCGAGAACATCAGGGTCTGGCGTTCCCTGGGGAGCTTGCGCAGGATCGTGCGGATGTCCGGAAGGAAACCCATATCGAGCATGCGGTCCGCCTCGTCGAGGACGAGTATCGAGAGATGCGGGAAGGCCACGTTGCCGCGCGACATGTGGTCCAGAAGGCGGCCCGGAGTCGCCACGACGACGGCGCGTCCGCGGCGCAGGTCCTGGGCCTGTTTCTCGAGACTCACGCCACCGTACACCGCGATGCTGCGAATCTGCAGGGCTTTGCCGGCCTCTTCCATCACCTTGTGCACCTGAACGGCAAGCTCGCGTGTGGGTACCATGACCAGCATGACATTGCGTTCGATGCGTCCCGCGGCGAGGCGCGTCAGGCTGGGCAACGCGAAGGCCAGGGTCTTGCCCGTGCCGGTCTGGGCGACGCCGATCAGGTCGCGTCCGGTAAGGGCGATGGGTATGGCTTGGGCCTGAATCGGCGTGGGCGTGGTGATACCCGCCTCGTGCAACACCCGCATGCAGCGGGGATCCAGCTCGAAGGCGCTAAAGGGCATAAATTCGGTCGTCCTCCACTTGCGGGCAGAACCCGCGCACTTATCCACGGCGCACGGAAACGCGCCGTCCGGAAGACTTGGCTCTAAGCCCATGGCCCGGCTGGGGTAACACACCATCTGCTACCAGACGGCGGTCTCGCTGAGTCGGAGCATCCCGGCAGGGTTGGCATCGCACGGAGAGTTATCTACGCGAGCCAAATCATCGGGCCAGTATACACCACTTGGCCGCGGACTTACACACCCCGGAAATGACCCCGGGGGTATGGGGAAGTGGGCGCGATGAAGTACTATACGGGCCAGAAGAGCCGGGCCCAGACCCCAGGAAGGAGTTGTTCTCATGAAAGGAAAGGAACTGGCCGCCGCCCTGCGCGCGGGGCAGCGCGTGTATGGAACCTGCGTGGTGTCTCCCTCGCCGGCCTGGCCGCCCATGCTGGCGGGCGTGGGCATGGACTTTGCCTTCATAGACACGGAGCACGTCTCCCTGGCGCGGGAAACGCTTTCCTGGATGTGCCGGGCCTTCGATGCGCACGGGATCGCGCCCATCGTCCGCATTCCCGAACCGGACCCCTACCGGGCCTGCATGGTGCTCGACGGGGGCGCGCACGGCGTCATCGCGCCCTATGTGGAATCCGTCGAGCAGGTCATCGCCTTGCGCGGCGCGGTGAAACTCCGCCCGCTGAAAGGCGAACGCCTGCGTGGTTTCCTCGCGGGAACCGACCCGCTGAATCCCGCGACCGTGGACTACCTCGTCGGGCGGAATACGGACCGGGTCATGGTGGTGAATATCGAGAGTATCCCCGCCCTGAACGCGCTCGATGACATTCTGCGCGTGCCCGATGTGGACGCGCTGTTGGTGGGTCCCCACGACTTGTCCATCAACCTGGGCATTCCGGAGCAGTATGACAACCCGCTGTTTCTGGATGCGATCAGCACAATCATCCGCAAAGCGCGCGCTGCAAACGTGGGGGTGGGAATCCACTACTCCGAGGCCATGGAGCCCGAACTCGCGTGGGCCCGCGAGGGCGCCAACTTCATCGTCCACAGCAGCGACTTCGCGATCGTGCAACAAACATTGCGCGCCGACTTTCAGCGCTTCCGCAAGGAACTTCGCGATACGCCCGCGCGGGGGAAGGACCAGGGACCGGGAGAGGTTATCTGAGGGCTGGGGATTCCGATCCGAGCTGCGCGCGCATGGCGCGCAGAACAGACTCGGCCGCGTCTTCTTTGCCCGAGCCGCGATAGAGACGCACCAGGTTCAGGCAGGCTTGCCGGTAGATCGGGTCGGCTTCCTTGCCCAGTGTGTCCTTTGCGGACAGAATTCTCTCCATGGTGCGGGTGTAGGTCTGTTCCGCCCCGGACACATCGCCGGACTCCTCCTGGCACTTACCGAAGAGGATGGCCAACTGCATGCCGGTGACGGTGGCTTCGGGCAATTCGAGGTATGCTTCGCGCAATCGCGGCCCGGCCTGTTCCCAGCCGTTCTTGCTTTGCAGAATCCGGACTTCCTCGAGCAAGGCCTCCTGGGCGGCATGCGGATCCTCGGTGAAATGCTGCACTTCACGCAGACTGTCCGCGGCCTGCTCCAAGGCCGGTGGATCGAGTTGCAGATAGAGCGTCCCGAGCGCGGAATAGACCTCCGCCGCTTCGGACGCCGTCTCGAGCGTGTCCAATTGCACCACCAACATGGACACGCCCTGAGCAGGGTCGGACTGAGTCAATGCCTCCTGCGCGAGCCGGTTCTTGACCGATTCCAGGACGGCGTCGCGCAGGCGCTTGTCCCGCAGCAGAATCGTGGTTTCCTTGGCGGGGCCTGATGCCTCCGCCAGCTCTTCCGCGGTGAAGTCAGGCGCAGTGGAGTTCTCGCTGCGCGCGATGGGCATGGTGATATCGCGGGGTTTGTCCGTGGAAAGCGGCTTCGCGGCGCCTGCGGCGGCCGTCAGCGTGTCCTGGCCCCGGCCCGCGAGAAACGCCAGCACAATGGCCCCGAAGGTGACGATCACGATCGTCATTACGGCCAGGGCCTGTTTGCGTTCCGGGGTCATTGCCATCCCACGCTCCCGTGTCCGGGCAAGCGGCGCGCCGTTCAAGGCGACGCGGCGGGTTCCGGGCGCTGGTAGATGGTGATATCGTTCTGGACCTTATCGACTCCGTTGACACTCAGCGCCAGAGACTCCGCCAGCGCGCGCTGCTCCTGCGTGTCGACACTGCCCGTCAGGATGCACAGGCCTTGCGTCACCTTCACGTTCAGGCTGCGCATGCTAATGTGGCGGTTCAAGGCGATTGCCGTGGCGACGCGCTTCGCGACCCACTCATCCGAGACCTTCTGGGTCGCGGCCCGCACCGGATCGCCGGACGTGCTTGAGTGGACCGTCAGGTTGTTCGTCACCTTGTTGACGCCCCGCGTCTCCATCACGATCTGATCGATGCGGTCCTTCTCAAAGAAGGTGTTGACCACCCCGAAGAGCGTTACGTTCCCGCTTTCGGCGCTGACACCAATCTTCAGGCCTTTCAGCTCCTTGTTGTAGAGCAGATTCGAGCGCACGGTCGCGGCCAGGGAAATGTCATTGACGCGGTCCTGCCAGGTCCTTTTGGGCCGTGCGGACACCACGGTTCCCACCACGGTGAGGTTGTTGACGACGTCCTTGACGCCTTCGACCGACTTCGCCAGGTCCGTGGCGAGGTCCTTCTGCACGTCATCCGCCACGCTGCCCGTCAACGTCACCACGCCATTGACGGTGGTCGTGTTGATGTTGAACGGGCTCAGGTGGTCGCTCACGAGAAAAAGGGTTTCGATACGGGCCGTGATGGCCGTGTCGTTCATGGCATCGCCCAGAGGCTGCTGCGCCAGCGCGGCCAATCCGCAGATCAGTACGATCGAAACGGCATGCGCGATGGACGGAATACGCATAGCGACTCCCTCCCTGTAAGTTAGAGGATGCCGAGCTCCTTCAAACCGTCGATACCGGAGCGCACTTCCTGAGCGGATTTCTCAAGCATCCCCTGCTCTTCAGCGGTCAGCTTGATCTCGAGAATCCTCTCGACGCCCCGCTTCCCAAGCAGGCATGGCACCCCTGCATACACGTCTTTCAGGCCGTATTGCCCGTCCAGGTAGGCCGCGCAGGGAAGCACCTGGTGCTCGTCGCGCAGGACCGATTCCACCATGCGGGCCGCACTCGCGCCGGGCGCGTAGTACGCGCTGCCCGTCTTCAGCAGGGCCACGATCTCGCCCCCGCCCTTGCGGGTGCGCTGCATGATGGCATCGACGCGATCCTTGGGCAGCAACTGCGTGATGGGAATTCCCGAAACCGTCGTGTATTCGGGCAGCGGCACCATGTCGTCGCCGTGCGAGCCCAATACCATGGTGTCCACGTTTTCCATGCTGACGCCCAGTTCTTCCGCCACGAAGGTGCGCATGCGGGAACTGTCCAGGATCCCGGCCATACCGATGACGCGGTGGGGCGGGAAACCGAGTTTCTTCAGCGCCAGGTAGCACATCACATCGAGCGGGTTGGTCACCACGATGACGATGCTTTCCGGCGCGTACTTCGCGATGTTCTCGCACACGTCGGTGATGATGCGGCCGTTCTTCTCCAGGAGGTCCAGGCGGGTCATGCCAGGCTTGCGGGGCAGCCCTGCCGTGATCACGCAGACGCCCGCGCCTTCGATGTCCTTGTAGTCGTTTGTGCCGATGGCCGCATTGCTGTAGCCGCGGACCGGGCCGGCCTGCGTCAGGTCCAGGGCTTTGCCCTGCGGCATGCCCTCGACAACATCCGTCAGCACAACGTCGCCCAATTCCATGTCAAGACAGTATTGGGCCGCGGTAGAACCCACGTTTCCGGCTCCAATGCACGCGATCTTGAAACGTTTCCCGGTCGGCATGATCCTTCTCCATTCCTGCTTCGGTTGCCTTGCCTAGAACCAATAGAGGTAGTATAGCGGATTCCCGGACGGACTTCACGCGGCCCGCCGTGCTATCCTTGCGCAGGCTTGAGGCTTCGAGGTTTCGTGGAGGAGTAGCCTGGTGAGAGTGATTTCCCGCTTGTGTGTCGCTGTCGCCGGCGTGTCGCTGGCCGTTTGGGCCCATGCGGCCGGGGGCCCACTGCGATTGGAGAGCGCCGGCAGCCTCGGGCCCGTGCCCGTTACGGAATCCACAACCTATCCGCTCACGATTGACGAGGCGGAAGCGAATTACGCGCTGGAAGTGCGCGCCGTACTCAAGGCGGGGTCAGGCGGCATCAAGCTCATTTCACCCGATGGCTCGGAACTGTATCAACGGCCTTGGGGCACGCGGCTTAGCGAGGACCTCGTCCAGTTGCCCCAATTGGGCGAGGCGGGCGAGTATCAGGTACTCATTGAAACCGAGAATGCCGTGGGCGAATGGCGCGTCCGCGTGGTGGAACTGCCTCCGGTGGCGCGCCTCAAATCCGTCTACTGGTCAGGGCCGTTGCTAATCGTGGTGGGTCTGGGGTTCCTGTTGGGCTGGCGCTGGAAAGCCAATGCGCCATGGCGCTGGTTCGCCGTGGGCGCCCTGGTGCGTGTGGCCGCGTTTCTGCTCACCGTTATCGGGGCCCTGGCGTTTCACCTCACCCTGCGAGACTCGCTCGAAGACTCGCTTCCCTATGTCTCTTTTCTTGCAGTCGAAAGCGTGGTCAACGGCGTGGCCTCCGGCGTTGCCATGCTTGCCGCCATACTCCTCGCTGGGTTCGCTTTTTCCCCGTTGCGCGCCACGTGCTCCAACGCGGTGGCCCTGGGCGCGGGCGCTGGCGCGGGCGAGGCCCTGCTTTCCGGCGTGGTCACGACGCTTGGCACCAGCATCGTCTTTGGCACGGGACCCAAGAGCGGCAAGTGGCTGGTGCGGCTTGCCTACGACTCGGCCCTCACCCCGCTGCTGCCACTTGTCGAGCCCTCGAAGTTCACGTGCGTGATCGTGTGTCTCATGGCCGCGAGCGGGCTGGCGCTGCTGGCCCTGGGTTCGCGGCGTTTCGCTCCTGCCTTCTGGTCGGGACTCCTGCTGGCCGGGCTCTACGCGGGTATCGGCCTGACTCGAGTCTGGTCGCTCGACGGGGCCGCGTCCAAATGGTGGATTCTGTGCGGCGCGCTGCCGTTTGCGGCAATCAGCGTTCCGATCCTCTCCTGGATGTCGCGAACCTGGCGGGATTCCATGGCCGCGGGTGACGCGCCGATGGAGGAATATCTGCGATTGTTCGACGAGGAAGAAGCCGCCGTGGCCGACGTGACGGATGACTGACATGGGTCTTGCCTCAGACGAGAGGAACATCGTCCTCATCGGCATGCCGGGTGTCGGCAAGAGCACCGCCGGAGTGTTGCTGGCCAAGGAGCTGTCGCGCGACTTCCTGGACACGGATGTCGTGCTCCAGTCGCACGAAGGCCGCCGGCTGTGCGAGATCATCGAACACGACGGCATGGACGCGTTTCGCGCCCTCGAAGAACGCTACATCCTCGGGCTCAACCGCAGCGGAGTGGTCATCGCCACAGGTGGAAGCGCCGTCTACAGCGAACCCGCCATGCGCCATCTTCGCGACCACGGCAACATCGTCCATCTCTCGCTGCCCATCGAGCAAATCGAACAGCGCGTGCGCAACCTTGAAGTGCGGGGCGTTGTCCGCGCAAAGGGTCAATCACTTCGCGAGTTGTATGAAGAACGCCAGCTTTTGTACTGCCGCTACCGCCACTGCGAGGTGGATTGCACAGGGCGCAACCACGAGGAGGTGGTTCAGGCGATTATCGCCACCATAAGCGGCCTCTGACTGCACTGGACAATCTGACCGGCAGAAAACCGCCAGTTTGGCGGAAATCCATCATCTTGAGAGAATCGATTAACCTTGACAGTGGAAATTTCCTTGGGTCGCTACTTCCCCCAGGGGTCTGCGGACGCATGAGTTAGCCAGCTACTTGGCAAAACGCGCCGCGGGAGTTGCCCCTGAATCCCAATCAGGCACACCCCTTGCTCCTTCTGTGCTTGCTGCTCGGAAATTCGGGAGGGCAGGGGTCATGTCAGGGCGATTCTGGATAGAGGCGGTGATGGCCGCCGTCGTCGCGCTTGGCGTCAGCACGTGGGGCACACAGTCCACGGCGCCGGCGGTGCTGTCTGAACCGGCTTCTGGTTTTTACGCGGAGATGGCCGCAGTCCATCTTGAGGAGGGGCCAGACGCCGTGGGACTATCCGAAAATGCACCCGCCTTGGCCCCATCCGGCGCAGGAGACCCCTTGTGGTCGTGCGGCGGATGGCAGGGCCCGACCTCGTTTCAACGCGCGCTGCTCGACGGCTCCGTTTCCCCCCAACGGAGCACGGAGCACGGCGCGGCGAGTGAACCCATGGTGTACGCCTACGCCGGCGAGGCCGGTGGTATCTAGCGCTTCCCTGTCGCTGGCGCGTGACGCACGCCAGTGACGCGGCACAGGAGAGGGGACCCGACTGCGGCAATCCGGGTCCCCTTTCTCTTTACTTCTCGGCTTTCCCGAATAACTTGAAAAGCAAACGCTCAGATTCGTTGAGACCCTTATCCGTAAGGATCACGGATTTCGCTTTGCAGACAGGGTCGGAAATATATCCCTTCTCGTGAAGCCGCGACATGGCGTCCCAGTCGAAAGACTTCCACACCCGCGATTCCTCATGAAGCCCCAAATACAGCAACGCAAGAACAGCCTCATCAATCCGATCGGTATCGAGTTCCATTGCTTGTCTCCTCACCCATGAACTTATGGCCGGTTGCCTGTGGGTAGAATCTCACGCGTCGTCATTCAGCTTGCCATAGATCTCCGGATGGGCCTTGCGGACGATCTCCTGGAGTTGCTGCTCGAACTCTTCGCGCCCCGCTTCACCTGCTCATACCGCGCGCGGGACGCATCGGTCAAGTGGCGCTGCCCCTGGATATCGGTGTTCTGCAGGCTGTTCGCCCACGCGCGGAGCTGCCGGGAACAACTTTCCGAAAGCGATTTGAGATCTGAGATCTCAGATGGGCATGCCCGGAATTGCCACGGCCGCAGCGGGGCTTCTTGGCAGGGCAATCGCACCAAAGCTGCCCATCTCGTTACCGCCACAAAGTCCGGATGATATCGCCTCTCGTTGGGACCTACCACAGGTCAATTGTGATGCAGAGTGAACTGAGCCGGAGTGAGGCACGCTTTGGCAGCGGTCTCCAGGCTTACTGGCAAATCGGCGGCGTTGAGCCGCCGCAATGGCCTGAAGGGCCTATGTACTCGCAGCCCCGGGTTGGCCCGCGGAACGCGGGACTACCCGGGGTTAGCACGTCGCGAAAGAGTTCCCTGTAAGGGATGCATAGCTCCAGGTTCAACTTGATGAATGATGGGTTTGGGATTGGCAACTGGCGACTACGCAACCCTTTCAGGGTAGTCAGAACGTGCATCCCGATACCCAGGTTAGGGCTTCGCTGCCGCTTCGCCCAACCCTGGACTACTAACTTGCAGGATCTTAAAGAAAGTTACGCACATTCTGCGCGGCTTTCGGACTGGGCTGGCTTATAGTCGCATGTACAAGTACATTGCCGTTTCGGGCTGTCAGAAAGTGGCGTGGAGTCACCACCCTGGCAAGTGCGCAGGGATGTAGCCACGGGTGGAGCCGAAGGCGGAACCCGTGGATGGA
>JADLCA010000113.1 GCA_020847495.1 Candidatus Hydrogenedentota bacterium
ATGGACATTCTGACTACCCTGTAAGGGTTGCATAGTCGTCGAGTCCCCAATCTCAAAACACACCGTTCATGAGATTGAACCATAGGCTATGCACCCCCTTCAGGGGACTCCTCTGGAACGTGCTGACCCTGGGTAGTCCCGCCGTAACGGCGGGCCAACCCAGGGCTGTGAGTACCTAGGCCTTTCAGGCCATTGCGGCGGCTCAACGCCGCCGATTCATCCCCAAAACGGCATTTGAGTTCGTTCAGTGTTGTGAGGTTGCGTTGGCGCAACGCAATGGAAAGAACGTTGACATCGCCATTTGGGTGAGCTCCGTCTAACTGTCAAAGCGGTGTTATCTGCTTGGTTTGCCACGCTGGTGCGTGGCGTTCCCAGGCTCAACTGCCCCTTTTGAGATCGCCTTCTCTCCTGCGCAAGGCCGCGCCGATCAACGACTTGCTCAAGAAAGTCCCCGAAGGGATCTTCGGGGCCCCTTGACGCCGCCTAGCGACGTATCTATCATTGAAGTCAGCAAGGCTGTCTGTTCGTGATCGGTCCATATGGCCGTTCACGATTCTCTTCCGCGCTTCTGCAAGAGCGCGGTCCCAGAAACATTTCTGTCGATGCTATACGATTCGATCCCGGACTCACACACAAGGAGAGGGAATTCGATATGAGCAACGTACGAGTACTCGTTGGAACACGCAAGGGCGCCTTCATCCTGACGGCGGACGGCACACGCAAGAAGTGGAAAGTCAGCGGTCCGCATTTTGCGGGCTGGGAGGTCTACCACATGAAGGGGTCGCCCGTGGACCCGAACCGGTTGTATGCCTCGCAGGTCAGCGGATGGTTCGGTCAGATCATTCAGCGATCGGATGACGGCGGCAAGACGTGGTATCAACCCGGCACGCCGCCCGATGAGCCTCGCACAACGCCGGACGGCATGCCGAAGGGCGAGAGCAACAAGTTTGTCTATGACACGTCGCCGGAGACCGGCAAACCCCTCACGACGCACTGCTGGTACGACGGCACGCAACACCCCTGGGAGTTCAAGCGGGTGTGGCATCTGGAGCCGTCACTGACCGATCCGGACACGATCTATGCCGGGGCCGAAGACGCCGCGCTGTTTCGCACGACCGACGGCGGCCAGACCTGGCACGAACTCGCGGGCCTGCGCGGCCACAGCTCGGGGCCGCAGTGGGCGCCTGGCGCCGGCGGGATGTGCCTGCACACAATCCTGATCGACCCGGGCAATCCGGACCGGATCTTCATCGCGATCTCCGCCGCGGGCACGTTCCGTACCGATGATGGCGGGAAGACGTGGAAGGCCATCAACCGGGGCCTTAGTTCACTGTACATCCCCGATCCGAATGCCGAGGTCGGCCATTGCATTCACCGGATCACCATGCATCCGTCGCGCCCGGGCGTGTTGTTCATGCAGAAGCATTGGGATGTGATGCGCAGCGATGACTCCGGAGAATCATGGTACGAAGTCAGCGGAAACTTGCCGACCGACTTCGGGTTCCCCATCGATGTGCACGCGCACGAACCGGAAACCATCTACGTGGTGCCGATCAAAAGCGATTCGGAACATTACCCGCCCGACGGAAAGCTGCGCGTGTTTCGCAGCCGCTCGGGAGGAAACGAGTGGGAAGGCCTCACGAAGGGTCTGCCGCAGAAAGACTGTTACGTCAACGTGCTGCGCGACGCGATGGCGGTCGATTCGCTGGATCCGTGCGGAGTGTATTTCGGCACCACCGGCGGACAGGTTTACGGGTCGGCCGATGCCGGAGATAGTTGGACGCCTATCGTCCGGGATCTCCCCGCGGTGCTGTCCGTCGAGGTTCAGGTGTTGTCATGATCCGCGTGGCCTTACCGGTACACCTGCGCACACTGGCACGCGTCAACGGCGACGTGACGCTCGACATCGAAGGCGCCGTCACGCAGCGGTCGGTCCTCGACGCGCTCGAAGCCCGCTATCCGATGCTGCGCGGGACCATTCGCGACCACGTCACGCTCAAGCGGCGGGCGTTCATCCGCTTCTTCGCGTGCGAGCAGGACCTGTCCAACGAGTCTCCCGATACGCCGTTACCCGAGGCCGTCGCGAAGGGCACCGAGCCGTATCTCATCGTGGGGGCCATGGCCGGTGGCTAACGCAGATCGGACAACGCAAACGGATGCGCCGGCACCTCTCGGCCCTGCGACAGAACTGTCTGCGTCCGAGATCGCGCGGTACAGCAGGCATCTGCTCATACCCGAGGTAGCGATGGAGGGACAGAGGCGTCTCAAGGCGGCAAAGGTGTTGCTCATCGGCGCAGGCGGGCTTGGGTCGCCGCTCGGACTGTATCTGGCTGCCGCAGGCATCGGGCACTTGGGGATCGTGGACTTCGACGTCGTGGAGTTCTCCAACTTGCAGCGTCAAGTGCTCCACACGACGCCCGACGTGGGCCGCCGCAAGACCGAGTCGGCCGCCGCGCATTTGCGTGCAATCAACCCGGAGATTCAGATCGCCACGTACGACACGCGAATTAGCTCTGCAAACGCGATGGAGCTGGTTCGGCCGTACGACATCGTGATCGACGGCACGGACAATTTCCCGACGCGGTATCTCGTGAACGACGCCTGCGTATTGCTCGGCAAGCCGAACATCTACGGTTCGATCTACCGGTTCGAGGGCCAGGTGTCGGTGTTCGCGCCGTCGGCTGGACCGTGCTATCGCTGTTTGTTTGCCGAGCCGCCGCCGCCCGGCATGGTGCCGAGTTGCGCG
Organism: Candidatus Hydrogenedentota bacterium; assembly: GCA_020847495.1. Lineage (GTDB taxonomy): Bacteria > Hydrogenedentota > Hydrogenedentia > Hydrogenedentales > SLHB01 > JAHDWY01. The sequence continues at coordinate 2,747 of JADLCA010000113.1, forward strand.
GAAGGCGGGGTGCTTGGAATCCTGCCGGGCGTCATCGGCTGCATGCAGGCGACGGAAGCGGTCAAACTAATTCTGGGAATCGGCGAGCCGCTGATCGGAAGGCTGCTGCTATACGATGCGCTCGAGATGAATTTCCGCGAGGTCAAGATACAACGCGATCCGCAGTGTCCACTGTGCGGCGAGCGGCCGACCCTTCACGAACTGATTGACTACGAGCAGTTCTGCGGCGTGCGTGGCCAAGAGGCACCCGGTGCGCCACTCGAATCTGATTTCGAGATCAGCGTCGAAGAGGTGAAGGCGCGCATGGATCGTGGGGACGACTTCGACATTCTTGATGTGCGCAATCCGGAGGAGTGGCAAATCTGCCGGCTCGAAGGCGCAAGACTAATCCCGCTTGGCGAACTCCCTGCTCGCATGCAGGAACTCGATCCGTCTCGCGAACTGGTTGTTCACTGCAAGGGCGGTGCGCGTAGCGCCAAGGCGGTGGAACTTTTGCGGCAGGCCGGGTTCGTGAACGTGAAGAACGTCCGCGGCGGCATCAGCGAGTGGGCCAGCAAGATCGATCCGTCGATGCCAAAGTACTGATGCCAGCGCATACGTGCACGCGTGCGGGGACAAGTACTCGCTCATTTCAATCAGCTACACACGATTGCGGTCAGACGATGCCGCGAAACCCATCGCGGCGTAGCCGCAACTAAACGAAGATTCTCATCCACCGATTTCACCGATTACGCCGATTCAGAAAAGAGACCAGCAGGGGGAAGGCTCAAAGGGGGAACGGGCGTCTCGCCCGTGGTTTGATTGCACCTCAGCGCGAAGACGTGGAATTCACAGAGGCACGCGGAAAATGAAGAAGAGGGCGGCACGGAAGAGGCGGCGTTGAAGTTTAGCGCCTTTGGGGAGTCTCAGCGTAAACACTGCGGCGCCCCCTCTCGAAAGCACTATCATCCAACAATTCAGCCCAGAACTGCGCGATCATATGCGAAAATGATGCACGATGTCTGCGTATAGGGACCTAGAGGATCAACGATGGCTTCACCGACCGACTGGACCTTTGGAGGCACGTGGCCGTACGAGCCGCGTTGGTTCGAGACTCCTGAAGGCCGTCTGCACTACGTCGATGAAGGCCGACGCGATGGGCGGCCGGTGGTCCTGGTGCATGGCAACCCGACGTGGGGGTACCTGTGGCGGCATTTCATTCCCCCGCTCGCCGGGGCGGGTTTCCGTGTGATCGTTCCGGATCACCTCGGCTTTGGCCGCTCCGACAAGCCGGATGATCCCGCTGTCTATCGTATTCCACGCCATGCGGCGCGGCTCGAGCAATTGCTCGAGTCCCTGGATCTGAACGAGGCCACGGTTGTGCCTCAGGATTGGGGCGGACCCATCGGTCTTGCCTGGGCGGCCCGGCACCCCGAGCGGATAAGATCGCTGGCCATTCTCAACACGCTCGCACACCGCCCTCCAGGAAAGGTGCGGTTGCCCGTGCCTCTACGATTGCTTCGTGTTCCGGGCGTCGGGGAAGTCCTCGTAAAGGGGGTGCATGCCTTTGTGCGCGCGATCTTGTTCCGGGGCGGCATGGTCCATCCCGAGCGCCTTGGCCCGAATGAGCGGGCCGCGTATCTGGCGCCTCATCCGAATTGGCGTTCCAGAACCGGCATCCTTGTCTTCCCGCGAGAGATTCCGACAGGGCCTGACGGGGCCGTCAGCGATTTTCTCGCTTCAGTGCATGACGGGCTGGTGGCATTGCGAGAAAAGCCCGTCTTCATCGCCTGGGGGATGAAAGACATCGCGTTCGTGCCGGCATTTCTCGACGAGCTGTGGCTCGCCGACTTCCCCCACGCCCAAGTCCTCCGGCTCTCCGATGCGGGTCACTACGTTCAAGAGGATGCGCACGAGGCGATCGTGCCGGCGTTGCTCGACTTTTTGGGCCACGCGTAAGACCGCCGCTTCAATCGACACAAGAAACCACACGATGGAGATGAGCATCGGGGCTATGGCAATCGCCAAGCGCGAATTCACCGGCATGTGTGCCGCGTTCTGCCCGAGCGCTCGCCCGTCTTTACGGTTGTCCGGTTATGATGGACGGGGCAGTGGTACTTTCTCGCCTTTCTGGACGCGTTTCAACTGGTCCAAGCAGCCTTCCGCCATGCCCTTCATAAATGACTCGAAGCCGGGCCTGGCACGCTTGTACGACTTGGCGACATCCTCCAGCGCATCTATCGCTTGCTCCAAGGGCGCGTACATGAACAAAACATACAACGCTCCTTGACACAGGAATTCGCGGGGACCGCCAATGAAGCCCGTTTCCGATTCAGCGTCGAGCCCTACGAAGGCGCGTGAAGTAGCCTTCTTCACGAGTTCGATATCCTCTTCCCTGCCAGACAGGGCCAGAATCCCAAGTGCTGTTGACACCGCGCTCATTGCTTCATCGGGGAGTTCCGAGGCTGACCTCACCAAGCCCTCAGCCAGAGTGGTGACGCGCAGATCCGGCATGCCCTTCAAAGACACACATAGCGTGGCGTGCACGACCCGCCAATCGGGAGGATCCTGTGCGTAAGCCCCAAACAATGTTGAGACGATATACGACGCTTCCTCGGGAGGGCGCGCCTTTTTATGCCAATCCGCCATCGCCTGGCGGCGCGCGGCGTCAGGCACGGTATAGTCCTGGTCCGCCATTGCATCAAGCTCGTTGGATGCTTCCTCAAGCATGCGGAACAGCTTGGGGTGGGTGTCTTGCAGCGCCATGATTTCCGGGGCGAACCGTTGTGCATAGGGAGGTTGTATTGCGCACGCCAGCACACTGAATGCGCACAGGACGCCGCTGACCGCCAACGCACTCCACACGAGATGTCTCATGACCGCGCTCTCCAGTCCTGCGAACCGTGCTCAGCATAGCCTATCGCCGGGACTGGCTTCGAAATCACCCGAGAGCCACGGCTTCGCAATTGCTGGTGCATCTGATGCCAAACGCTTGAATCAAAGAACATCCCCCTACACCCCCTTCGAAGGGGGACGTGTGCAACACGCGATATGTATTGGTGCGTGGTTTTCGAGGGCAGCACGTCAATGATCGGCGACAGAATACGCGGTCCGCAGGGGCGAGGGGGATGTGGGGAGGCCAGGTGCTCCCCGATTCGTGCGTACCTGCACTCAAGGCCGCAGTTGCACGCGGCGCTGCGTCTACTCCTGTCCGTCTTCGGATCCGCACCAGATCTCGAAGCCATCCCACGGATTGGCGATGCCGACGTAGAGCTTGCCGTCCACCGACTGCATGGTGCGCACACCCCAGTTGTAGGTGTCGCCGAGTCCGTTCGTAAAGACCGGAGTCCAGTGCACGCCGTCCTGCGATTTCCAGAGGTCCCCGCCGCCTTGAGTGACCACGCCGACCACGCCCGGGGCGCGTTTCGAGCTGGCGAGTTCCTGATCCGCGGCTTTGCCAAGCTGACTACGAATCAGCAGCGCGACGGCATTGTCCAGGTTGTCTGCCACCCCTTGCAGAATGCTGGTGAAGTCGGCGGTGCCCGCATACAACCAGCCTTCGTGCTCCTGAAGGCTCCAGAGGTAGGCATTGTTGCGATTGTTGAACCCGGCTTCGAAGCCAGACAGGCCCTTCGGCCCGACGATGGTATCCCACGTGTCATCCGGGTTGATGCGCAGCAGGACGCA
>JADLCA010000114.1 GCA_020847495.1 Candidatus Hydrogenedentota bacterium
CAAACGGCCGTTAAGTTCGCTTCATGTCGTGGGGTTGCATTGGCGCAACGCATTGGAAAGAACGGTGCCATCACCATTTGGGTGAGCGCCGTTCTACTGTCAAATCGGTGCTGTCTTCACGGTTTGCCACGCTGGTGCGTGGCGTTCCCAGGCTCGACTGCCGTCTTCAGGATGAATAGGCGGGTTGTGTGTGCGGCGATCCCGATGCTGCTCGCGTGGTGCGCGTCCGCGGTGGAACTCGGATCCATCAGGCTTGCCATCGTGGATAAGCAAGGCCAGCCCGTGCCGGGCGCGTCTGTCATCGCCATCAATTGGGACAATGAGATTGTGCGGACAGACGAGCTTCGTGACAACGAGAAGGGCACGACGGATGAGAAGGGCCAGGTCACTTTCAAAGAGAAGACAATCGGTCAGGTTTTCGTGCGTGTCCAGGCGGGAGACCAGGGCGGGTGGTTTCGCGTGCAGGACCGCGAGAAAGCCGGGCCCGTCACGTTGACCCTGGATACAGGGCAGACCGTCACGGGGACCTTACGTGACACCGCTGGCGCACCCATCGCGGGCGCGCTCATCCTCGCGGATAGTTGTTTGCCCATCGGCGAGACGGACGCGGCGGGCCGTTTCTCCGTGACGAACTATGGTGTGGGGTACTCGCCGCAATTGATCTTCGCGAAGGAGGGCTTCGTGCCGGATGGCACGCATGTGCACTTCGAGGCGGCGGAGGTTTCGTTCACCTTGAAACGCGCCGTGGCTATCCAGGGCCGCGTTTTGATGCCTGACGGCACCCCCGTGAAGGATGCGTCAGTCGGCGGTGAACGGCGCAGCAGCCGCCCCTTGAGATCCGGAGCCAACGGGGAATTCACCATTTCCAAAGCGCCTGTGGGGGAAGAGATTACGATAAGTGCTTCGGTACGAGTCAAAGACGTGCTTTATCAGGCGCGCCAGCGTCTGACGGTGACCGACCCGCCGCCAGGCCCTGTCACGCTGCAATTGGAAGAAGTGAAGTTCGGCTCAGTGCGAGGGCGCATGATACATATGTCAACCGGAGAGCCGGTAACCGGGCGCGTGCTTCTGGACACGTCAAACGAGTTCTACAATCCTCAAGAGGAAGTGAATACGGACGAGGAAGGGCGCTTCGTCATCGAGAGTCTGTATCCGGGACCCTACTGGCTGTTCGCGGCCCCGGTCACGAAGACGCTCTACATGGTAGGCGGGCCAAAGCAGGTCTCCATCACCGAAGAGACGCTGAGTCCGGAGGTGGAACTGAGCGTTGACGACGGTTGCGCGTTGCGCGGAAGCGTACTGGCTGCGGACGGCACGCCGGTGGCAGGCCGACAGGTCATGTGGCAACCCATGACTCATTACCGCGCCATCTGGACGGATGAAGCGGGGAAATTCATCATTCCCTATCTGGACGGCGCCGGTATCACGTATACGATTGAAGTGAGCGACGACCTGCAGCGGGTCGTCTCGAAGACCGTGGGGCCGCTCGAGAAGGGCCAGACCGTCAGCGATATCGAGCTGCGCATGCCGCCGCCGATGGTGCCCGCGCCGCTGCGGGGAAACGTACGCGACGAAGCGGGCACGCCGTTGCCCAACGTACGATTGCGATTCCGCTACACGGAATCCGGGAGCCCGTGGGGCGTGGAAGCCACGACCGACGCGAAGGGCGAGTACTCCGCGCAGATCGTGCGGAGCGGACCCGTTGAAGTTGCCGCCAGCATTGGTGTGCAGATTGAGCGGGACGGGAGTTCGGACAATCTATCGCGCGAGTGCGAAGTCTTGAGCACCAAAACGCTCACGTTGGAGGAAGGCAAGGACGCGTCGCTGGACCTGACTGTTCGCACTGTGCCGATGGGCATCCTCGCGGGCACGGTGACCGGTCCGGACGGGAAGCCTGTCCATGCCCGCCTGCGCCTCGTGTATGACGGAAAGGAGCGGGAATCTTCCTCTGCGTATCGAGAAGGCGAGTTCATGTTCAGGAAACTGCCTGCGCAGCCTTACCTTCTTGAAGTGACGGCTCTTGGCTACAAGGCGCGCGTGCTGCGATCCGGCTTGGATTTCGTTCAGGGCGACGTGCCGGTTGTCATCGTCTTGCAGCCGGGACCTTTCGCCTACGACGAGTCGGTGTGGGAAACTGTGACCGGCACGCCTGCCACGCAGGAATCGGTGGACGCCTACCCCGAGGCGAAGTACGTGCGCGAAAGGGAATGGAGCTACCACGAGGAAGCGAAACGCCCGAAGCGGGATGAGACGCAGCGGGCGCAGTATCAGTACAAGAAGCCATTGCGGATACTGGACGAAAACGGAGAACCGCTCAAACGTGTGGTCATCGAAGGATTGAGTTCACTGCCCGACTACGAGGTCCTGTTGTACAAAGAGGCCGGCCGCCAGGTGCAGACGCAGTCGAGCGAAAGCGGGGTCTACTCCTTGGACCCTGCGAATTCCTATGGCGCAATTGTGTCGGCGCCGGGCCTCTCGCGGGTCTATGTGCGGCCGGAGTGGACGGACAAACCTGACATGATCCAGGACGTTGTGTTGCGCAGACCGGCCGCGCTGGAGTTAGTCGTGCGCGGCCAGAACGGGAAAGCACTACCGAATACGCCCGTCTACACGGGCAGATTCGCATGGGACAATCAGGCCAATGCCCAGGTCTATCAGATCGGCGCCACCGGGGCGGAGGGCACGCTGCGCTTCGATGCACTGGCTCCGGGCTTTCATGGTTTCGCCGTGGGTGAACTTGGGAGCACTATGCGGCTTGTCCTCGTGAATGTCGAGCCGGGCGAGACGCGAAAAGAAGCGGTCGAGCTGGCCGCGAACCGGACGCCGGACGATGCGCAGTCCCTCTTGCAGCAGTGGCGGGAATCGAAGGCATCAG
>JADLCA010000115.1 GCA_020847495.1 Candidatus Hydrogenedentota bacterium
CACTCCCCGCGCCCCCGCGTCCCTGCGGGAGAATCGAACTGTCGGGGCGCCCCGTCGGCATCCGTGTGCCCGAGGCGGACAGGTCGTCCATCCGTGGTTAGACCCAGAGAGCCGGCCCCGGATGTCGGGGTCAACGGACCGTTGTCCGCAATCCAACCCATGAGAGTGCTGGTCCTGGGCGGCGGCGGTTTTCTCGGCTCGCATGTGACCGACCGGCTGGTTGCCGGCGGGCACGAGGTTACGGCCTTCGACCGATTTCCGGCGGGCACCGATTCGCTCTTGGAACGATGCGGGCCGGGCGTCCGTGCGTTGGTGGGCGACAATGGGGACCGGGACCCCTGGCCGAAAATGAGCCCCGAAGGCCGCGGAACCACACTCCGATAGGAACATTTGCGCGCTGAAGGGTTCCTTCGCCACATCCGCAACCGGCAAGGTCTCGCTTTTGATGTCTGCCGAATTTGCAACGCACATGGACCGTGGCAGAGTCCGTGTGGGACACAGGGCGGCATCGGAATCCGGATCGTGGCGGTCATGCGCGGGCGCAAGTGTTCAATGCTCGGGGCGTCGTGCTCGACGGCAAGCGCCTCCTTCGCGCGTTTGGGTGCTTCCGGATCACCCCGCAGGAAAATGGGGTGCCAAGACCTTCGCCTGGACCCACGACGCGGCGGATCTACCCTGTTCCATGGGGCCCGGCTCTTGCGATAGGCAGGGCAGTGCGAAAGGTATGGAATTAGAGATATGAACCAAATCTGGTTTCCTGATGCGAGCGCCCGACATCATGCCGCTGGCATTGCTGCCGCGTTTGAGCGAGTGCTTCGGAGCGGAATCTTCATCATGGGTGATGAGGTTTCTGCTTTTGAGTCCGAATTTTCGGCTGCCCAAGATGCACGGCATGCGATTGGCGTCGCAAGCGGGACCGATGCAATTGAACTGAGTCTCCGAGCAGCAGGACTTGGGCGTGGCGATCGGGTCGCGACGGTCTCCCACACGGCCGTTGCAACCGTGGCCGCGATCTATCGAGCGGGACTGGAGCCGGTCTTGGTCGACGTGGTGTCGAAAACTTACACGATGGATCCGGAATCTCTGGACCTAGCGCTCCGGTCGGACGCGGGACGTGGGGTGAGGGCCGTGGTGCCCGTTCACCTTTACGGGCATCCGGCTGATATGACGAGGATAGCGGACGTCGCCCGGGCGCACGGGATTTGCATTATCGAGGATTGCGCTCAGTCGCATCTGGCCAAGTGGAAGGGTCGCTTCGCGGGTACCTTTGGGGTAGCGAGCGCCTTTAGCTTCTACCCCACAAAGAATCTCGGAGCCCTCGGCGATGGCGGCGCCATCCTGACGGATTCCGACGCGATGGCAGAACGACTCAAGTCCCTGCGCCAATACGGCTGGCGGGAGAGGTACATCAGCAGCGAGGTGGGATGCAACAGCCGCCTCGACGAGATTCAGGCCTCGGTTCTTCGCGTCAAGCTGAAGACGTTGTCTGAAGAGACTCGAGCGCGACGTGCGCTGGCGCGACTGTATGATGAGACCTTGGCGGGATTGCCGGCAGCGTTACCTTGGGTTCACCCTGATGTGGAGCACTCCTACCACCTCTATGTCATACAGATTGACCGGAGGGACGATGTCTTGACACGCATGAGGGCGAGGGGTGTTCCCGTCCAAGTGCATTACCCCCTTCCCGTGCACCTGCAGCCGGCTTACGTCGGTTCAGTGCGCGTCGTTCCGGGCGGGCTGCCCGTCACCGAGGCATTGGCGGGCCGTTTGCTCACCCTGCCTCTTCACCCATTCATGGGAGAGGGGGAGATCGCGATGGTTTGCCAAGCCCTGAGGGAGTGCATTGCAGGTTGACCTTAGGGCACAGTACTCCTGAAAGGAGACGTCATGTTTTCGTTGGTTGTTCCCGTATATCGCAACGAAGAAAACGTTCCCGCCTTGCTGGATGCGTGCGCTACGTTGAACGCGCGCTTCGGCGGTGAATTTGAAGTGGTCTTTGTTGTGGACGGGAGCCCAGATCGCTCCCTCCAGAGACTGTCGGACCACCTGCCCCGCGCGCGGTTCCGATCCCGCCTGATGGCGTTGAGTCGCAATTTTGGGCCGTTTGCCGCGATGCGCGCGGGATTGGCCGTGGCACGTGGCGACATATTCGCCGTCATGGCCGCGGACCTCCAGGAACCACTGGAGCTAATGGAGAAATTCTTTCGTGCCCTCAAGAATGATGATTGCGATGTCGCGTTCGGATGCAGGGCCAGCCGCGCGGATCCCGTTCTTGGCCGCATCGCATCCGTGACTTTCTGGTGGTGCTATCGTCGATTCATCCAGCGCGATATGCCGGAAGGTGGCATCGACGTCTTTGCCTGCAACCGAACTTTCAGAGACCAATTGCTGTCCATGCGGGAGAGTAATTCGTCGCTGGTTGGCCTCGCGGTGTGGATGGGGTATCGAAGACTCGAGATCCCTTACGCAAGGCTGAAGCGCGAGGAGGGCAGGAGCGCCTGGACCCTGCGTCGGAAACTCAGGTACTTTTTCGATTCTGTATTTTCATTTTCGGATCTTCCCTTCCAGATTCTGTTGCTCACGGGAACGGTGACGGTGGGTGTTGCGCTGGTGCTGGGCGTGGTGGTGCTGATCCAGAAACTGTTCGGGCAGATTCCGGTGGCCGGGTATGCAGCGCTGGTGCTGATGATAATGTTCTTCAGCGGTCTCCAAATGGTCGCGTTTGGTGTCATCGGGGGTTACCTGTTTCGAACGTTTGAGAACACGAAAGGCCGTCCCGAGTACCTGATCCAATCCATGAGGACATATGAGACCGAAAACTGAATTCTTTAGGCATCCCATGGCCATTGTTGAGACCGGACGTGTGGGGTCAGGAACGCGTGTCTGGGCCTTTGCGCACATCCTCCCCGGCGCCCGCATTGGGAAGGACTGTAACATCTGTGATGGTGTATTCATCGAGAACGATGTCGTGGTCGGAGACCGGGTGACCATCAAGTGTGGGGTCCAGATATGGGATGGTATCCGTTTGGGAGATGAGGTGTTCGTGGGACCAAATGCAACGTTCACAAACGACATTTATCCGCGCAGCAAACGGCACCTCAGCAGCTATCCTATCACAGTTGTTGAGAGGGGTGCGTCGATCGGCGCAAATGCGACCGTGCTGCCGGGAATTCGGATTGGCGAACAGGCAATGGTCGGCGCGGGTGCAGTGGTGACGCACGACGTGCCGTCAATGGCTCGCGTGGTGGGCAATCCGGCGCGGATTGTGGGATACGAGGATGTTGGTCACACCCGGCGTGGCATCGTTGCTCACGCGCGCAGGGACCATCACACGACGACGGAGCGAATCAGGGTGCGTGGTGTGAGGTGGATTCGCATGAAGCGGGTGACGGATTTGCGGGGTTGCCTTGTGGCGGGAGAGATGGGAGTCGGCTTGCCATTCATTCCAAAGAGGTGGTTTGTTGTCAGCGATGTGCCCTCTTCGCGCGTGCGGGGCGAGCACGCACACCGAAGATGCAGGCAGCTTCTGGTTTGCCTGCGCGGTTCGCTCAGGGTGGTAGCGGACGACGGGGGTCACCGGCAGGAGTTCGCGCTCGATGATCCGTCGCGAGGACTCCTGATCCCGGCCAAGACGTTTTGCGTGCACTACGGCTACACTCAGGACGCGATGCTGCTGGTGGTGGCATCGCACGTGTATGATCCGGACGACTACATACGGGACTACTCCCTCTTCAAGACGTTGGCGCGCGCCAAGAGGCAACAGTAGGAGGCGGCACCCGCGGCGGTCGGTGTCGGGGCCGCCAGAGAGGCATCCACATGGATCCATTGGAGACTGGGCGATGTTAAGACGTGCACACGCTTGGCTGGAAAGGCCCAGGGCGTATCGGTGGCTCCAGTCAGCGATCGTCGGGAGGGCTTACATGGCGGCCGTGAAGGAACAGATCGTTCCACCGGTTTTCGGAAGGGTGCTGGACATTGGGTGCGGCACGGGGGACTTGGCCGAGTGGTTTGATGGCTGTGAGTACGTGGGATTTGATATCAATCCGGCCTACATTGAGACCGCCCGCCGACGGCATGGGAAACGGGGGCGGTTCTTTTGCGGTTCAGTGACGGATGAGGGGCTTGCGGTGGAAGCGCACTTTGACGTCATCACGGCAATCGGAGTGATACATCATTTGAGCGACGAGGAAGCGGCACAGTTGTTCTGCATGGCCGCCAGACTAATGAAGGTTGGAGGGTGCCTGATCACTATTGATCCTTGCTTGGTCGATGGGCAGTCCGGCGCAGCCAGGTTGCTGATGTCGATGGACCGGGGGCGATACGTGCGTCCGATAGCAGAATACATGAACCTCGCGGCTTGTGCGTTCGCCGAGGTGGAGACGGACGTGCGGCACGATCTCATAAGGATTCCGTACACGCACCTGATCATGAGGGTGTCGGCGCCAAGGGGCCTGCGGTGAGTGGGGGCATCGCGAGAACGCAAGGGCGACGGTATGACGCCGGAGGGGAAGTCTGTGCGCATGTTCTTGCAGGCGCTTTGTTCCTCCTCGTTAACTGGATAACCGGGACGCGTTCGCCGCCGGTGTGGTGCGACGAGATATTTTTCGTGGATCCCGCCTGGAATCTGGCCGAGGGGAGGGGTTTCACGTCGGTGGGGTTCGGCCTGCAGCGGGAGGGTGAGCTGTGGGCGGCGGCGCCGCCCCTGTACCCGCTGGTGCTCGCATCGTGGCTGAAGGTCTGGGGCGGGGGCGTGCTTCAGGCGCGGTCCCTGAACTATGTGTTTGCGCTGGTCGCGGCCGGTCTCATTGTCCGCGCGACGGCCCTCGGGGGGGTGATTGGCCGACCGTGGGCGCGCGTCGGGCTATTCGTGATATTGTTGACGGCCTCGGGCATCGCATTCGCCTACCGGTGCGGGCGCCTGGATACGATGTTGTCCATGCTGGTGGGGGTCGGCTTCTACTGCGCGATGGCGCGGCCGTGCGTGCCCGGGCTGGTGGCGAGCGGGCTCTGCGCGATGGCCATGGCATGGGCGGGATTCCAGGTCTGCGCCTATGCCGCCCTGTTGGGGTTGGTGGGACTCGTTTGGCTGCGGGGCCGATTCATGGGGAGGGTCCTCGCTTTTGCTGTCGGGGGTGGCGTGGGTCTGTGTGTGCTGTACGCCTATTTTCGCTGGGCGGGGGGGCTGGAGAAGGTGATTGAATACACGCGTTACCACATGAACAGTTACTTTCTTGGTTCCAATGGTTTCGAGGACAGCAGCTACCGAATCCTGCTCTTGTGCTGCCTCGTGGCCGTCGCGCTGGGTTGGGCGCTGCGCGAGAAGGGCATGGCGCGAGGCGGGCTCGCGGGACTCGCCCTGGGCGTGGGGCTTCCCTGCTGCATCATGGTTCTCGGTCATTTTCCGATCTACTACAGTTGGATGGGCATCCTGCCCGCCGCCGTGGGCCTGATGTCCTGCGCGGACGATCGAGCCGCGGCCCGGTTTGGCGGGCGATGGGAGATCTGCGCGGTGGGCGTCGTCG
>JADLCA010000116.1 GCA_020847495.1 Candidatus Hydrogenedentota bacterium
AGCGCATATCCCAGCGTCAGTCCCAGGCAGTTGTGCAGGACGACAACCAAACCCGTCACGCCGAGGGCTCCCGCGATATGCTCGCGCGACAAGGCTACGATGGCCGCGATCACCAACACGATAGCCAAAACCGAAAGAGCCGGAAACACAGGCAGGATGCGCTCAACCTGGCGGCGGAAGAAATGGCGCACCAGAAAACCCGCGCTGACGGGGATGAGCACGATCTTGACCACGCTCTCAAATAGATCCCACGCATTCACAGGCAGATATCTTCCACCCAGGATGGACACCAGCCAGGGAGTTGCCACGATGGCCAGCAGAGTCGTGCACGCCGTCATTGTCACCGATAGCGCGACATCCGCTTTGGCCAGATACGAGATGACATTCGACGCCGTGCCGCCGGGACACGAACCGAGGATGATGAACCCCATGGCAAGCTCGGGCGATAACCGGAACACATGCGCGAGAACCCAGGCCAGCAACGGCATGATCAGGAACTGGCCCGCGACTCCGCAGAGGACCGCCCGGGGCATTTTCGCCACCCGGACGAAATCGGCGGGAACGAGCGTCATCCCCATCCCCAACATGATGACACCCAGTCCCGGAACGATCCCCGGCGCAAGCGCCGCGAAGGGGCGCGGGATCAGGTAGGCCGCCACGGAGAAGACCAGCACCCATACCACAAACAGCCCCGTCCAGCGGGCCAAGACTCTCTCAAGCATACGGTTTCCTGATTGCGGCATGATTGCAGCGGATGATCTCCACTACTTCCTCGTGCCCGGCCAGAACCAACGCGGCACGCTTCTGCAAAAGTCTTCGTACGAAGGCCCAAACTGCCGTCGAAGCGTTGGCTCTTCGTACAGGACGACAAATGCATGGAACAGGCAGAATAGGAACAATCCATAAACGAGCAGCCAAGCAGACGTGAACACGGCCGCTTCCCCCAGCACCATACTTACAACGCCAACGTACATGGGATTGCGTGTGATCCGGTACGTGCCGCATGAAACGAGAAACTTGGGCGGATCGATGGGCGCGGGCGTGCCCTTCCCGTCTACGGCGAATCGCCACACGCTGGACGAAGCCGTTACCGCCCCCAGCAGGAAAATGCCGAGTCCGAAGAATGCGCGCACGCCGGTTTCCGGCCAGTGCGCGTGCCCTGTCGCACGGAGAATCCAATAGGGAACGAGTCCGGCCACCGTCCCCGGCACGATCAGAGCGAACACCGCGCTCTTCAGAAGCAGCATTTCCGCCTCCGTTCTTCCATTCGAAGAGTCACCCCTAGAGTAGCGCAATGTCACGCCGCGGCCCAAACGAGACGGACCTTGCGGCTCTCCGTGGCCCGCATCTGCCGATGTTCTGCACAATCGCACCCCTCTTTACGGGACGGCTCTTCTGGACTATCATGACGGTGGCGCAGCAATCTGACCGGCGGCGCCCGTACGCGGGGGAATGACACGGGACACCTCAGCTCGAGTCAGGCAAGGGGGGGCGACATCATGCCATGCTCAATGAATCGACGGACCTTTCTCGGAACGGCCGGCGGGTTGCTGCTCGCCGGTGTTGCCGCCAGGCCACTAGCCGCGGCGGAGGCGGCAGGCTGGCCGATAATGCCGCCCGTGCGCATCTACGTCGTCTACCTCGGCACCGGAGGCGCCTGGCCCCGGCCCGACTTTGACGCGCCCAAGGAAATCGCGGACAAGTTCGCGCCGCACCTGCGCGAGGTTCAGTCCAAACTGGGCGATGTCGAGTTCGTCGGAGGCGACCTCATCAAGAACCGCGCCGCGGATGCGACTGAACTCCTACCGAAAATCGACGCCTCCGGCGCGGAGGCGATCCTCGTCATACACCTCTCCTTTGGCGATTCCGGTCCCTTCAAGATCTTCGCGGACAGCGGCCGGCCGGTCGCCATCTACTCGCAACCTTTCAGCGGCCATGATTGGATGTACGTTCCACGCCTGCAGAAGGCGGGCGTGCGCCTGATCATGGCTCCTTCGCGCGACCTCGCCGAGATCGACCGGTTGTCCGCCTTGCTCCGCGTGCCCGTGCGCATGAAGCAATCGCGAATCATCCTCATGGGCGAACCCGGGTGCGCGGCCGGAACAGACGCAGCCAAGGACTTCGCCCAAGTGCGTGCCAAGGCCGGCCCGGAGGTCATTGAAGTCACGCCGGCCGAGTTCATCCGCGTACACGAATCCATCGCAATCGCCGACGCGCAGCGTGAAGCCCAGGACTACTGGCTGTCACAAGCCCGCGAGATCCGCGAACCCTCGCGCGAGGAAATTGTCAAGTCCTGCCAAACGTACCTCGCGATGAAGAAGATCATGATCGAGAACAAAGCCCAAGCCGTCACGGTGAAGTGCCTGGGCGGCATTCCCATCCAGACGCTTGGGTACCCGTGCCTCGGATTCAGCAAATTGCTCGACGAAGGCGTCGTCGGGGCGTGCGAGGCCGACATGGATTCCACCCTTACAATGCTGATGTTCCTGTATGCATTCGGCCTGCCGGGATTCATCACGGACCCGCTTATAGACACCTCCAGGAACGCGGTGATCCATGCCCATTGCGTGGCCCCCACCAAGATGCGCGGCCCGGACGCGAAGCGTCTGCCTTTCAGCATCCGCAACCATCGCGACGACAACAAAGGCGCTTCGCTGGAGGTCTTCATGGATGAAGACCTGGGGCAGAAAGTGACGTGGGCGAAGCTCGCGAACCTGGAGACCATGCTCGTCGCCTCGGGCACCATCACCGAAATCTGTGACTTCGAGGATCGCGGGTGCCGCACGCAGCTCGTGGCCGAGGTCGAGGATGCCCGCGCCCTCTTTCAGAACTGGGGCGGTGGCGTACTGCCCAACGACATGATGGCGCTCTTGCACCGTGTGCTCTTCTACGGCGACCACACGGAAAACGTGAAGGACCTCGCCCATCTCATGGGCATGAAGGTGCTGCTCGAGGGCAAGGAGATGGCCACCGCCTGACACGTTTGGGGTAATGTAAAAGGCCCGGCGATGCCGTGAGGCGCCGCCGGGCCCAATTGTGCGAAACGATTGGATTACTTCTTGTTCAGGATCTTCTCCACGCGGGGCGCGGAGATGCGCTTCATGATGGGCAACTCACCCACCAGCGGACGCACGTAGTTCTTGAATGCCTCGGTCACGTTGTTGCCTTCCGCATTGATGAACGCATCCGGCATGCAGACGGATTCGCGGGCCACGTCCTTCAGATCCGCCAGGAAGTACTCGACGGCATAGTCCCCGATCCGGCGGATCGATACCGAACCGTCGCGGCTATGCCAAATCGCGTACTGCGCGGCCTTCTCCCCCACTTCGCGGGCTTCGAACTGGTCGACCTCGCTCACGCACCCGAGGAAGCTACGCTGCAGATAGCCGAGGGTATCGGCGCGCACGCGCTTGATGTTCGTCCCTTCCTTCACCCACGTGCTCAACAGGTCGCCCAAGGCGCCCGTGCCGGAAAGCTGCACATTGCCATGAGCATCTTTTTCGCCTGTGAACTCGGCGGCGATCGCCTTGCCACTCGGCCCCACGATACCTTCACTGACAGCCACGATGCAGCGCCCGAACTGGTTGTATTGGGCCTGAACATCGGCGACGAACTTCTCTTTCGTAAGGGGCCGTTCCGGCAAGTAGATGAGGTGCGGACCGTCATCTGGATACTGCTTCGCGAGGCAGGCTGCCGCGGTAAGGAATCCCGCATGCCGTCCCATGACCACCCCGATATACACGCCCGGCAACGCGCGGTTGTCCAGGTTGACGCCCGCGAATGCCTGCGCCACAAACTTCGCCGCGGAACCGTAGCCCGGGCAGTGGTCGGTGACTTTCAAATCGTTGTCGATGGTTTTCGGGATGTGGATGACCCGCAGCTCGTATCCGGCCTTGTCGGACTCCTCGTTCACGATGCGACAAGTGTCCGCGCTGTCATTGCCCCCGATATAGAAGAAATAGCGGACGTCGTGCGCCCGGCACACCTCGAACACCTTCTTGCAGTACTCGATATCCGGTTTGTCGCGCGTGGAGAGCATTCCCGAGGATGGAGTCTGTGCCACGGCTTCCAGATTGTGGGTGGTCGCCTCCGTCAGGTCGAGAAAGTCTTCATTCACGATTCCTCGCACCCCGTGCAGGGCGCCGTAGACGCGCGTCACTTGCGGAAACTTCCGGGATTCCAACACCGCCCCGACCAGGCTCTGGTTAATTACGGCCGTGGGACCGCCCCCTTGGGCTACCAGCACTTTCCCCTGCAAAATCGACATCGTCTCTCTCCTTCATAGGCTCATGGCCGTCGCTATCCCCAGCCGAAACGCCAGCTACGCAAGTTTCCCCCATGCGGGCAGCCGGTCTGGGATTGATTGTCTCTCGAATCGAAACCCTGACGAGATAAAAACAAGCAAGTATACACACCGGAACGGTGCGGATTCCAGAGTGCGGACCCTGCGATGTCGCTGAATCAGGGCACGGAAAGCACGGTCAAGAGCCATTTTGCAGCATCGGCGGAGGACTGGCGGGAATATGGTATAATGTGAGCAGGCAATACGAAAAAGGCAAAAACAGTATCTGGAATTGGAGATGCAGGATACGCCGGGGACAAGGATGGTCGGACCGGTGAAACCAAGGGATCGGAATGGGTTCATTGCCCGAACGGCCCAGGACGGGTTAGGACATGAAAGTAGAGATCCACTGCCACACGGATGTTTATTCAGCTTGCTCGCGGATCCCACCCCGTGAACTGGTGTCCATGGCCGACGCCGCCG
>JADLCA010000117.1 GCA_020847495.1 Candidatus Hydrogenedentota bacterium
GGCGGCGCGCGCCAATCCGGACAAGGTCCTGTTTGTGGACCTCCAGGACAACGCACTCTGACGAAAACGCCGACCACGAAGAGCGCAAGCCGGACGACGACCTGCTGGAGAAACTGTACCAATTCGATCAGCACATCCAGGAGGGATTGCAAGGCGATCCGCGCCTGGACAGCGGCGTGCCGGAGAGCGCCCGCGGAAGCGACCTCGACTTCATCCAGATGAGCGGGTTGACCGCTCCCCCGCCGGCCGGCGATCAAGCGGAAACGCCCGCCGCCACCCCCGAGGCCGAACTGGACGCCACCAAGCCGGTCAGCTTCTTTGAAAAGGGCGTGGCCGACGTCGATGCGGACATGGTTCCCGGTTTCGAGGAAGAACACGAGACTCTTCCCAGGGAAACAGCCCCCGTGGCGGAGAGCCGCGCCGCCATGGCCCACTTGCGCGACATGATCGCCGAGCTGACCAAGGACGAGAGGGAACTCCCGCCGCTGCAGGAATTGGCGCCGGAAAGCGTGAAGCCTCTGGAGCCCGAGCCTCCCGAGGTGTGCGCCACACCCGCGGATACGCCCGAGCCGGATGTAGTTGTCCCGGAACTCTTCGAGGCCACGGCGCCCAAGCCTGTACCGGAACCCGAGCCCGCCGGAGAAGCCGAGACTGTGGGGTCTGGGCGCGTCGAAAGCGATGTGGTTATTGTCACTCCGGAAGCTTTCCCTTCGGAACAGTACGTCTCCGCCGATGACCTTACCGCGACCGGCGATGTACAACCCGAGCCCGAACCCGAGCCCGAACCCGAGCCCGAGCCCGAGCCCGAACCCGAACCCGAGCCCGAACCCGAGCCCTTGACTGAACCTGCCGCGCCACCGCAGATGCCTGAAGACCGGGAGGAGGAGCTTTCCGAAGCCATTCACGCCGCGGACCGTGGCCCCACGGTGAAGCGCGCGGAACCTGCCCCCCCTGAGCCCGAGCCGTCCTTCTCTGCCCTTTCGCAGGGCGCGCGAATCTACGCGCCGCCGCCGGAACCCGCTCCCCGCGTTGTGGCCACTCAGGCGCGCACGGATAAGCGCGCGCAGGCGGAAGCACTCGAGGAAACCGCCGGATCGCCCGGCCCAGCCGCCATTCCCACCGTCACCGAGGCGGAAGAGGCCATGTACCTTCGCGACCACGGAAAGAAGCGCCGCCGCTCGGGGCATCGCAAGCATGCCCGGCGCCGCATGTTCCGCATGCTGGCCGCGGCCGTGCTTGTGTGCGCGCTGGGCGTGGGCCTCTTCAGAGCCTACTCGTGGTACGAAGAGCGCGTCGCGAACCCGGCATCCCTCTACAATCAGGCGGTGGGGCTCCTCGCGAAGGGCGATATCCTGCAGGCGGCCGACCAGTTCGAATCGTTTGCGGCGCGCAATCCAGACAGCCCGATGAAGGCAGATGCCCAGTTCGCCGCCGCGTTCGCCTTGCAGCAGTGGCAGTCCCCCTCCCGGGATGAGGTAGACCGCGTGTACGGACGTTCACTGGCGCTGTTCAAACAGTTCGTGGACGAAAACCCCACACACCCCAAGGCGCCCCGGGCGACCGTGCTCATGGGGCGGCTCCACTACGAACTCGGACAGTACCGGGAGGCCATTGAGCTGTTGAAGGACCCGGAGCTTCGCTTGCGCGACCCGATGGGGGCAGTCCCGACCCTCCGGATACTCGCGCGCGCGAGCGCCAAACTCGGGCAGGATGAGTCCGCGCGTTCCTACTACATGCAATCGGTCGCGCATCAGGACAACCACGCGCCCGACGTGGATTACGTGGAGTTGGGTTCCCTGTACCGCAACCTCACCGACCAGGCGTCCGCTCCCGGCGCGCGCAGGAAGTATGCGGAGCTGGCGCTCGCCCAGTGGACGTACGCAACGCAGACGCCGGGCATCGACCCGGAAAGCAAGCGAGAACTTCGCTCCAAGATTGAAACGCTCCGCCAGCGCGAGTCGCTCGGCGAAGGCGCGCCCGTGGCGGACTCTGCCACCCCCATGGAACCTACAGACGGCGCCCTCGCGGAGCCGGCCTCGGAAGAGGACATCCCGTGGGAAGCGACGGTCCCCGCGATAGATGCCGCGGCGGACGCGGCAGAAGCCGCGCCAAGCGAAGATTTCTCTCCGGCCGAGGAGTTGGCGGCCGAACCGGCCGCGGATGAGGCGGAGGCGGAGTCCGCCACGCACACGGTGAGCGCGGGCGATACGTTATCCACGATCGCCACGCGTCACGGAGTGACGGTGGATCAATTGATGGAGTGGAACGGCTTGTCCAACTCGACCATTTTCATCGGACAGGAGTTGGTGCTTCAGGATCCCGGCATACCGGCAACCGAGGCGATCGCCAACGAGGGAGTGTATAAAAACCGTGAATCCACATGCTGAGACTCGCCGGCCCACACGTGCCCGCACCCCGCGGACGCGGGCGCTGGCCGTCATGCTGCCGCTCCTGATGACCGCGCTCCTGCCCGCCGGCGCGCCCCTTGCACTCGCGCAAGCGCAGGAGCTTCCCCAGGCGGGCGGCCCGTTGAGCGTGGGCGAACTCGTCTTTGTTGACGTGTACCGGCGGCCGGAAGTGTCCACCACCACCCAAATCGACTCGAGCGGCAACATCACGATTCCCTTCGTGGGCAATGTGACGATCGCCGGACTCACCGAGACCGAGGCTTCCGCGCGAGTCATGTCGGCCCTGGCACCCGTGCTCAAGAACCCCCGCGTCACCGTGTCGCGCACGGCGCCCGGCATTGGGACAGGATTTCGCACCGCGACCATGAAGACCGAGATTCTGCCGCTGCAAAACTCCGACGCGCAGTCGATCAGCGTCGCCTTGCAAGGCATGACCTCGCCCGGCGGCACCATCGCCTTCGACCCAGATACCAACAGCCTCATCATCACCGACACGCCGGACGCCATCCAGAACATCTTGAACGTGACGAACCGCCTCGACCGCATGCAGAGCCAGCTCACACAGGTGCGCATCGAAGCCAAGATCGCCGAAGTGAAGGTTGGCGCAATGAAGGAACTCGGCGTGCGCTGGTTCACGCAGGGCACGGACGTCAACGGCGGCTACTATCCGATGCCCACCCAGGACATCGGCATCAACGCGCTCAAGGGCCAATCGACGTCGCCGATCAACAACGAGCAATTCGGCGGCACGGGAGGCAATGGAAACTCCGCAGGTGCGGGACGGAACTTCGTAGGGGGCAACAATTTCGACCGGCTGCTCGACGTGCCCGTGCAGATCCCCAAGGTGGGCCAGATGTTCCTCGGCCTGATGAATGAACACGTCGATCTCGGCGTGCTGCTCGATGCCCTTGTCGCGGACGATCAGGCCGAGTTGCTGGCCAATCCGAATATCCTCACGGTAAACCACAAGCGGGCGGACATCTCGATGGTCGATGAGTTCCCCTTCACGGAGTTCGGAACGGAAAGCTCGGGCCGTTCCAATTTCTCGGTGCGCTTCATCGACCTCGGCATCAAGATGGGCGTGACTCCCCACGTGTTTCGCGACGACACGGGCGTCTACGTGAAACTCGAGTTTGAACCGGAAGTGTCGTATCCCGCCGGCGCGAGCGATGGCGTGCCCATCCGCTCCGTGCGCAAGTACACCGGAGAATCCAA
>JADLCA010000118.1 GCA_020847495.1 Candidatus Hydrogenedentota bacterium
AAGAAAGGACAGGAATGAAATCGGATGCTTCGGGATTGTGCTTGGTGACGGGCGGTGCCGGCTTCATCGGTTCACACACGGTTGACGCCCTGCTCGCACGCGGGTACTCGGTTCGGATCTTGGATTGTCTGCAGTCGCGCGTTCATCCCAAGGGTAAACCTTCCTACCTCCCCGCCGAGGTGGACTTCATGCTTGGCGACGTTTCGAATCCCGAAGACTTGGATCGCGCCCTTCAGGGGGTCCGGTACGTGTATCACTTGGCCGCCTACCAGGACTACCTGCCGGATTTCAGCACCTTCTTTCATGTCAACACCGAAAGCACCGCGCTGCTCTATGAATTGATCGTCGGCAAGCATTATCCGGTGGAGAAGGTGGTAGTGGCCTCATCGCAGGCCGTGTATGGTGAAGGTCACTACAATTGCCCATCCTGCGGCACCGTGTACCCGGACATCCGCAGCGAGGCACAACTTCAGACCGGGCAATGGGAACCGCCGTGTCCCGGTTGTGGCGGGCCGATACAGTGGACGCCTACCGCCGAAGCGACCGTCAATCCTCGCAACCAGTACGCGATCTCGAAATACGCGCAGGAGATGATCGCAATTGCCCTCGGCAAGCGCTACGGCATTCCGACGGTAGGCATGCGTTACTCGATCGTCCAAGGGCCCCGGCAATCCTTCTACAACGCCTATTCGGGAGCCTGCCGTATCTTCTGCCTGAGCACGTATTTCGATCAGTCTCCAGTGGTGTATGAAGACGGTCAGCAGATGCGCGACTACGTCAACATTCACGATGTCGTCGCCGCGAACCTCCTGGTCCTGGAAGATCCCAAGGCGGACTACGAGGTCTTTAACGTCGGAGGAGGCCGCGGCTACACCGTTGTGGAATTTGCCGAAACAGTCGCCAAGGTCTTCGGCAAGCAGATCGCTCCCAAGATTCCCGGCGTATATCGCTTCGGCGACACGAGGCACATCGTTTCCGATGTTGCCAAGTTGAAGGCCCTGGGCTGGAAACCACAGCGCAACCCGGAGGACAGCGTCGGGGAGTACGTGACGTGGCTGAAGGCGCAGGACAACGTCGAGGACATCCTCGATTACGTGAACCGTCACATGAAGCAGCTTAACGTGATCCGGGAAGTGAAAGGATAGTCCATGCGCGCCATCGTCCTCGCGGCCGGGCTGGGCACGCGCATGCGGCCGCTCACCGATCGTACGCCAAAGTGTCTGTTGCCGATACGGGGTCACCCCCAGCTTGCATACTGGTTCTACTTGCTCCATCACTACGGGGTGGATAAGGTGCTGGTGAACACGCACTACCTTCATGAGCAAGTGCACGCCTACGTCGAAACCGCCGACTTGCCCGTGGACGTGACGCTGGTCCACGAGCCGGTTCTCCTGGGGAGCGCGGGCACGGTCAAAGCGAACCGCGCCTTCGTCGAACGGGAAGACGCCTTCATTATCGCCTACGGAGACACCCTGATGGATGCCGACCTTGGTGCCCTGCTGGAATGGCATGAGTCTCATCGGCAACCGGCCACCATCGGCCTGTTTCGCTCGCCGACTCCGAGCGCCTGTGGTATCGTGGAATTGGACGATGACGGGATAGTAATCGGCTTCGAAGAGAAGCCGCGCGTTCCCAAATCCAATCTTGCGTTCGCTGGAATCGCGGTGGGAACCCCGGCACTGTTCGACTACATTCCCGATGAGGTGCCCTGCGATATGGGATCGCAAGTCTTTGGCCGGATGGCCGGGCGGATGGCAGGGTGGGAGTTGCGGGACGCGTATCTGCGCGACATCGGAACTCCCGACAGCTACGCGCGCGCGCAAGAGGAAATCTCACAGTTGAGGGTCAAACCTGCATGATCATTACGCAAACACCGTTGCGAGTCAGCTTTGGCGGCGGAGGTACGGACCTCGCTGCCTATTACGAAGCGCGCGAGGGCTATGTCGTCAATGCGGCCATCGACAAAGCAGTATTTGTCGTCGTCACCGAACGATTCGACGACATGATCTACGTGAACTATTCGCGCAAGGAAATGGTCGAGCACGTCGATCAGATTCAGCACGAGTTGGTCCGCGAGGCCATGCGCATCACCGGCGTGAAGAACGGTGTGGAAGTGACGATGCTCTCCGACATCCCCTCGCAGGGTTCCGGCCTGGGCTCGTCAAGCAGTTTTACCGTCGGTCTTCTCAATGCCTTTCACCAGTTCGCGCACCAGCAAGTCGGGCCCGCGCAACTGGCCGAAGAAGCCTGCGAAATCGAAATCGACCGCTGCGGCAAGCCCATCGGCAAGCAAGACCAGTACATTGCCGCGTTCGGAGGCGTGCATGGTTTCCGGTTCATGAAGGATGGAAGTGTCGAGGCGGAGCGTCTCACGCCAAACGAGAACGGCCTGCGGGAGTTGTCGGCCCGGCTTCTCCTGTTCTTCAGCGACATCACGCGCAAGGCAGACAGCATCCTGTCCGAACAACGTCAACAAACGGGGGCGAACTTGGAGTTCCTCGACGGCATCAAGAACTTGGCTTTTGAGGCGCGGCAAGCAATCGTCAACGGTGAGTTCGATCGTATCGGAGAATTGTTGGACAAGAACTGGACGCTCAAGAAGCGGCTCACCGACAAGATCTCGAACAGCCGCCTGGATGAAATGCACCACTTGGCCATGGAGTCGGGTGCGAGCGGCGCCAAGATCTGCGGGGCGGG
>JADLCA010000119.1 GCA_020847495.1 Candidatus Hydrogenedentota bacterium
CGATTTTCATACGGCCCTGTGGCTTCTCATGATGGCGTACGGAGTGAATACGCTCGATGAGGCGGTTGGGCAGGGCATCATTACCGCGGAAGAGCATCTGGATTTCGTGGATGGGTTGGACTTTCTCTGGCGCCTTCGCAATGAGCTGCACTTCCAATCGAACAAGGCCGAAGACCGCCTGACCTTCGCTCTTCAGATCCCGGTGGCTACCGCATTTGGATACGCCCGGCCGCACTACCTCCTGCAAAGTTATTACACGGCCGCGGGAAAGCTGCGGCGCTTTCTGCGGATTGCGGCGCGCACCTGCGTGGGTGCGGGCAGCGCCACATTCCCGGATGCCGGCATGCCGGTCGCCCAGGAGTATGCGATCGAGAACGGCGAACTTTACGTGGGCGCCGGAGACCCGAATTGGTTTGGGCACAATCCCGCACGGCTCATGGAAGTATTTTGGTTGTGCGCACGGCACATGGTGCCGCTGAGCCGTTCGTCGGAGCTGCTCGTCGCGGAAAGCCTCCATCTGGTCACGGATACATTCCGCGGCAACAACATCGTTCGCCGCTTCTTTACCGCGATCTGCAACCGTCCGTATCAGGCCGGGCACGCCTTTCGTCAGGCATCTTCGTGCGGACTGCTCGGGCGCTATCTCCCGGAATTCGCGGCGGTACAGGAAGTCATTCGCTACGAGGACTTCCACTCCTATCCTGTTGGGGAGCACACGCTGCGGGCGCTTGAAGCGATCGGGCGGATCAACGATGTGGAGGGGGCGATTGGCCGTTGCCTGCAGGAGGCGCTTGAGAACCTCTCCGACCCGTACATCCTGATCATGGCGATCCTGTTCCACGATCTCGGAAAGGTCGAGGGAGAGGTGCACATCGATGCCAGCGTGCGCATCACGCGCGAGATATGTTCGCGCATGGGCATGACGGGAGACGATGAAGAGCGGATTGCGTTCCTGGTGCAACACCATTCACTGATGACGATTATCAGCCAGTACCGGGACATCGATGATGAGTTCATCGTGCGCAATTTTGCCGAGACGATGAAAACCGAGCTCCGGCTGCGGGCCCTCTTTCTGATTTCCTACGCGGACCTATCGGCCGTGGGGCCCGCTGTCTGGAACGAATGGAAGGGCGCCTTGTTGCTGCAGCTCTATCTGCGCACGATGAAGCGCATGCTGGGGCGGGCAGAAACCGCGGGCGAGGAATTCTGGACCACGCAGAAAGCGCAGGAAGTGATCGAGTGTGTCCGGGATGACCTGAAGGACAAGGTGATCGAACATCTTCAGGGGCTCAGCCAACGCTACTTCGTCGCATTTGAGGCCGAGAAGATCGCAATGCATCTGGAGTGCGTCGAAGAGGCCCGCAAGACGGGGCTCGATATCCGTGCGACCTCCAATCCCGTGACAGGCATGAGCGAAGTCGTCATTTGCACACGCGACTGCCACGGCCTGTTCGCGAAGATTGCCGGGTGCTTTTCCTCGCAGCTCGTGGACATCAACAGCGCGGCCCTGTTTACGCGGCCCGATGGAATTGTGGTGGATGTGTTCATGGTGTGCGATGCGCGGCGCATGCAGCCCCTGACTCCGGCCCAGACCGCGAAAGTGGCCCAAGTGCTGCACGCCGTGTTGCTGGAGGGAGAGGATGTTCAGGAGCACGTGGAGCGGGCGCTGCGGCGCCTGTTCGCGCTGCTGCAGCCGAGGATACCGATCCCGACGCGCGTGGAATTTGACAACGGGTCCTCGCGCAGGCGCACGATCATTGATATTGAGACCGGCGACCGGACCGGGCTGCTGTACGATATTACGCGCGCCATCAGTGAGTTGGGGCTGGATATTGCAACCGCCCGTATCGTTACTGACGCGCGCCGGGTGCGTGACTCGTTCTATGTCACGCAGAACAAGCAGAAGATAGAGGACCCCGAAATGCTGACGGCCATCCGTGAAGGGATTCACCAAGCCATCCACCCCCGTGCGGCAGCCGACACCAAAGGAGAGCGACAATGAGAATATCCCGAATCCACATGATGATTGCCTTGGCGGCGTGCGCCTGGATGGCGACGGCCGCTCAGGCGATCAGCCCGGTTCTCCAGGAATTGGAGGATGCATTCATTCGTATCGGCGACCAAGTGCGGCCCTGTGTCGTAAACATCGACGCGGAACAAACCATGCCGGAGGGGAGTGACAATTCCCGGATGAAAAGCATGGAAGAGTTCTTTCGCTACTTCAACATCCCGATGCCGGAAGAGCGTATTCCGCGGGATGACGGGCGCTTCCACCCGATGGCCTCGGGGTCGGGCTTCATTTATGACAAGGAAGGTCACATCATCACGAACAACCATGTGATTGAGAAGGCCAGCGCTTTGAAGGTGCGCCTCTCGGATGGGTCGGTCTTTGACGCGGAGGTCATCGGGAGGGATCCGGACACGGACATCGCGGTGATCAAGATCGACGCGGGCCGGGACCTTCCGGTCCCTGAGTTGGGCGATTCCGACACATTGAAGGTTGGTCAATTCGCGATTGCCCTGGGAAGCCCGCGGGGACTTGAAGGGTCGCTCTCGTTTGGCCACGTGAGCGCGTTGGGCCGTGACGATTTGAACCTGCCCACGGAGATGCGCTTTCAGAACTTCGTCCAGACGGATGCCGCGATCAATCTCGGCAACAGCGGCGGGCCGCTGTGCGATATCGATGGCCGCGTAATTGGTATCAACACGGCGATCGTCTTCGGTGCGGAAAGCCTGGGCTTTGCGATCCCGATCAACATGGCCAAGCGGATCGTTCCCCAGCTTATCGAACAGGGGAAGATCACGCGAGGATTCCTGGGCGTGAGCATCATGAATGTGGATCAGGTTTCGGAGCAGCCAGGATCGCCATCGATCGAGGAATTGGTAGAAGTCCTGGGGCTCCCCGATACGAAAGGCGCGTACGTCGACAGCGCATCGCCCGATTCACCCGCGGAAAAGGCGGGGATCAAGAGCGACGATGTAATCCGGAAAGTCAACGGCGAGGCCATTGCGGATGCGAAGGATCTCGTCAGCCGCATCTCGGACATGCCTCCCGGAGCGACCGTAAAGCTGGAAGTGTGGCGCGCGAAGGCCCCCGTGGAAATCGACGTCAAGCTGGCCGAGTATCCAGGCAGCACGACGAAGGCCATGCTCGGGAAGGACATCCTCGGCATGCGCGTTCAGGCGATTACACCGGAGCTGCGCCGCCAGTTGCAGCTTGAAGAAGACATGACCGGCGTGGTCGTGGTTGAGGTGGATGAAGGCTCCCCCGCGGAATCCGCGGAGATCACCAGCGGCGACATCATCCTGGAAGTTGCACAGCAGAAGGTGACGTCTGTAGAAAGTCTGCGCCAGTTGCTGGAGCAGCACGGCAAGCCGGGTGAGTCCGTGCTTCTGCGCGTCACGCGCCCGGGTGAGCGTCCGATGCCGAAGGTGATCAAGGTGCCGGCCGAGTAACTCATCGCGTTCAATAGATACGTCTATGGGGCACGGTGCGCAGCATGGTGCGCACCGTGCCCCGTGTTTCAACTGGGTCAGGGAACGCCCCATGTTTCGCTGCTGACAAACATGCCGGAGTCCCACGTGACGATCGGCGTTCTGCAAACCTGCTATAGCGCGATTGTCCTGGCGGTTGGGCACGATATCTCCTTCGCGCTCCTTTTGGCAGGGACAGGCATGGTATCATGGCGGCTTGGGATTGGAAGGTCATGGTTTGTGATATTGAAGATAGCCCCCTTCTGTTACACGTTTCGCAGAATGAGCGCGTGCGCGCTGTGTGGTCGGCGATCGCCATGCTAGGTATCCTTGGCCTGGGAGCGTTGCTGACGCCGGACTCGCGCGGGGTGGGGACACATGAGCAGTTGGGCTTGCCCGAGTGCATGACGATGCGCATCTTCGGGATTCCGTGCCCGTTCTGTGGGATGACAACGGCATTCTCTCACATGGCACATGGAGAATTGGGGCCGGCGCTTCGCACGCAGCCGGCCGGCGCCTTGGCCTTCCTTCTGGCCATTGGCTATCTGGCGAGCAGTCTGTTCACCGCGGGGACTGGCAAGGCGCCCGCGGCTTTCCGGAACAAGACGCTGGCGCGGCGGGTCTGGTGGACTGGCGTGGGAATCGTTGCCGCGGCCTGGATCTACAAGCTGACATGCCATTTGCTCATTCGCTGATGTGCTCCATATGCGGCACGCCGCTCATGTCGCCCTGCGTAAACGGAGCATAGCGTCATACTGGCCCGGTGATTGATTGGGCCCCACACGTCTCGTATACTCTCGTGAATCTGTTGGGGGTGATTATGTTGGAGAACTATGCTTCTTCCCGTGTGCTCGTAGCCGACGACGAGCCTCTTGTCGCCCAAGTCTTGGCGACCAATATCGCCAAGCGCCTGGAATGCCTCGTCGAAATGGTAGGAGATGGCGACCAGGCCTTGCGCGCGCTGGCGGAGAAGCCGTTCGACGTTTTGGTGACCGACATGCTGATGCCCGGCTGCCACGGCATTGAGTTGGTCTCCCGGGTCGTGCGCGACTTCCCGGATACGGACATTCTGGTCACAACCGCATATCCCGAGGACTTTCCCTTTGTGGAGGTCGTCAAGGCGGGAGCCACCGATTTCGTGGCCAAACCGCATCCTCCCGAAGAGCTTCATGCGAAACTCATTCGAATCCTCCGGGAGCGGTCTCTGCGCGAACAGATTGCCCGGGACCGGAGCCGGATTGAGGAAGACCTGAGGGCCATGGAGCGGCTTCGGGAAGAGCGCTCGAGCGCCGAGATCAAGTACCGGGAGGTCTTCGAATACAGCATGAGCGGAATGCTGGTCCTGTCGCCGGCGACCAGCGTGATCCGGGACGTGAATCACGCGTTTTGCGCCATCGTCCGGCGGTCGCGGGAGGAACTCGTAAACCGCTGCCTCCTCGAGTTGTTCGACGACACGGAGCAGGACCGTTTGCGTCAGGGGATCGCGATTCTCAGCGAGATTGGCAAAGCCACCCTGGGTGACATCATGTTGCGATGTGAGGAGGGTTCTGTGGCCTGCCTGGATGTCAGTCTGACCCGAATCAATGTGGGCTCGGAGAGCATCATTCACGCCATCTGCCAGGATGTGACCGAGCAACGCGAAATGCAGCGCCGGCTGGCGGAAATCGCGGAAACGGACCAACTGACGGGCCTGTTCAACAAGCGCAGCTTTTCCAGCCGCCTGGAAGCAACCGTCGCAGGTGCACGCAGAGACCAGTATTTGCTCACCGTGCTCTTTATGGACTTGGACAATTTCAAGCAGTGCAATGACCGGCACGGCCACCAGGTGGGCGACGCACTCCTGACCTCGGTGGGACAGATGATTCTGAAGCACACGAGGGCGCGGCTTGATTCGGCGTTTCGATACGGGGGAGATGAATTCGCCGTGTTGCTCACCCAAGCCGATGGAAATGTCGGCGTGCGTGTGGCAGAGCGGATCCGATCGGACTTCCAGAAGCTGGATACTCGCGGGACATCACTCAGCATAGGCGTGGCTACGTATCAGGATGGGCTAACGTCTGCCGAGTTGCTTAAGGCTGCGGACACCGCGCTGTATAAGGCCAAGCAGACGGGCAAGAACCAGACGTGCCTGGGGTGAGTTGAAGCCTCCCTCCCGTGGCCGACGCGTACAACTCGCTGAGGCACGGGAGTGTCAGTGCGTTAAGGGTAGTCGCCGCATGAGTTTGCCAGACCTGATCGCTGCGAAACACAGAAGTGGTATTGGCCCATCAAAAAGTGTTCAACTCTGCGCAGTATTTTCAGTCACTGGCACCATAGACAATAATTATTCATTTTCCATCTATATTTTAAGTCATTTCACTGCAATTAGTTGAGTTTTGCCGGCCGCATGGACTGCGCCTTGCTTGCTTGATCGCGTGTCCTGCGGTAATCCGCAGCGCTTGGCGCTTGTCTGATTTCAAGTCGGGCTGGTGAACAGGTTCAGATTTGTTGCGCTGAAGTGAAGCGTGGGGTTGCCGTGAAGTCAGGGGGACAGGCCCGGAATTTGGCGCCAGCCAGCCGGGCATGGAGAAGTATCCAAAGCAGTAAATGGGGGAATTGGACGATGATCGAGCACCCGTGTTTTTTGGGTTCAGGTCGTATCGCTCGCCGGGCGATTGCCGCACTCCTTTGCTCCGTCGCAGGTTCCTTGGCAGCACAGGCGTACATTATCACCCTGGATCCGGTGAACCTGTATAACTCGACGGGCTCTTCCATAAGCGAAGGAAGCGGCCGCTCGCCGATTGGTCTCCCCATTTACCCGGGTTACCAAGTGATCCATAAGGACCCAGCTAGCGGACTTGAAACAGTGGAGAATGGAGAATCTGTGACGTCACAAACAGAAATCACAGACCCGCTGGCTGGCCGCACGGAGAATCCCTGGGCGGAGAGTCACTCGGATTTGACGAGCAC
>JADLCA010000120.1 GCA_020847495.1 Candidatus Hydrogenedentota bacterium
GTGGCGCCGAGAATCGTCTCGACGGCGTTGAACGCACCGGCCGGCGCTGGACTGGCCGTGGTGCCGCCTTCGCCCTGTAGGTTCAGGGCAACGCACCGGACGTTGCCCGAATCAAACTGCGCCAGGGCAAGCTTGGGCGTGCCGGGAGCGATCGCGCCCAGTTGCGAAAGGATGCGGCTTTCCGTCCGCGCGTTCACACGCAAGCTCGTGCCGAACATGACGAAGCCGCCCCCCTTGGCCCCTCCGGCCACGGCGGCGGGCTTGTACTTGATGAAGGTGAATGCCGGCTGCCCGCCCGGTCGCCGCGCCAAAGAAACAGGACCCGGCAGGTACCAGAACTGATTCGGATCCGCGTGGTCAGGAAAGACCGTGACGCCATCCACCGTGATCGAACGCGCGGTATTCAGAAGCAGCATGCTAGTTCTCCGTGATCAGCAAATCCGCGGTATCCACCGCTTGCCAGTCCTTTTCGCGCGTCATGCCGTTCAGGAAGAAGAACGTGACGCGGAACTCGAATCGCGGCTTGGCCACATCGACATAGTCGTACTCGAAGGTGCCTCCCTCCGACGGAGAAGTAAGCGTCACCGATCCCTGATAGCTGAGGCTCGACTCGCGGTCCTCATAGCGCGTGTCTACTTGGATCCGGGCGATCTTCTTCGCCGCAAAATCCACCTTGGGAGCGCTGATCGATACGATGCGATGTCCGCGCATGTCGGTCCTGACAAACACGCGGGGCTCCAGTGTGTGCGACTTCGGTATCTCCGCGATCTGGCCGTCCTTGAAAAGGATCGTCACCGCAAAGCCCACTCGGCGCGCGTTCGGATCGCGCAGATCCACCGAGAAGGTCTTGTTAGCACGATCGGTTTCCGACAGGTTGACGCTGTCGCTGACGCGGAAGTTGTTGGCGGCGTCCTCATACTCGAAATCGACAAACACCTGGTCGACAATCTTCCAATCGACGGCAGCCACCACGGTCACGGTACGTTTCTGGGGGAACGGATCGCGAACGATTACCTGCTGGTCCAGGGTGGTCAGCCAGGCAGTCTCGACATCCCGGTTATCGGCGCCGCGAAAAATCAGCCGGTAGCTCAGTGGCACGTCTCCACGTTGAACGACAAACAACGGCCACGTCTCGCTGGCCTTATCTTTGCTCAACAAGAACACCTCCTGCTGCTTCAGCCCGTTGGCGGCGTCTTCGTGCCGCAGGTGCGCTTCCACCAGCGGATAGCGGGCCCACGGGAAACCGGCGCCAGGCACGGTCACCGGCACCATCACCATCGAGTACAGGTCGCGCGGGTTGACTTCGAAGTTCTCGACTCTGACTACCTGTTCGCGCGATTGCACCATCACCGGGCGCTCGTGGCCGTCGACGCCTTTGAAATTCACCTTGTAACTGGCCGCGACCTCCATCTCCATCGCGCCATTGGTTAACCGGCTGAGCCAGATAAGTTCCTTCGACGGATTGGCTTTGTCGAGGATCACATTGCGCGAATCGCTACCGGACCGTAGCGTCACGTTGAGCGAACCGATTGAGTCCGTATCCCAGTCGGCCCGCGAAATGACTTGCACGCGCCGCTTCTGGAACCACGGGTCGTTCAGCGAGACTTCCGTTACGAAATCGGAAATCTTCAGGTTCTGTTCGCGAAACACCTGGAACAGTCCGGACAGATGCCCTTGCGGGTAGATCGACCGCTTCACCGTCGTCCGTTCGCGCATGGTGACGTCAAGCACCTTGCGGTCCACGCGCTTGTAATTGGTCTTGCGATAGCTGAACGTTGCGATGCCTGCCCAACCGCCGCTCGCGACAATCGTTGCCACCCGCGCCGCCGTGCGGGTGGCCTTGTCCCAATCGTCCGACCGCGGCTGCACCGGGTTGATGCTCGACGTAAAGAACGTGTCCGTGATCATGTCGCGCACTTCATTGAGCGCGCGGTCGCGGCTGGAGATGATGCTCGCAGTATCTTCGCCCTCCGGGACAAACGTGTCGGCCTCCAGCACAATCGCGCGGTTCTCAATCAGTTCGTCGACGGCTTTGTCGATCGAAACCGAGGTGAACAGCGTATCCGCGCCGAAGTGTTCGTCCATGTGCTTCTGCACGCGATCCCAATCGATATTGAGATGAACGTTGTAGGCAGGCCGCAGGGCGAGATACTCCAGCGCGTACACCACGGCGATAGGCGCCATGTTGCCTTGCAGCGCCTGCTCCAACACCGTGACCCCCGCTTCGTCCAGCATCACCGAGAACGCTGCCTGGTTGTCCAGGTAGAGTGCCGGGTGCGCTTCGTGGCTGATCCTGGTCACGAACTTCGGCAGATTGGGATCGGGCGCCGGCGCCGCGCCCGCACCAGACCCGGCGCCGCTCCCGGCCGGACGCGGTGGCTGGGGCGACTCCTGGCCCAGGATCAGCAATTTCACCGTACCGCCTGTAAGCGGCACGGGACTCATCTGAATCGGGCCGGGCGGCAGTTTGAATTGCGGACTGCGAAGCTCCGCCCTGATGTCGTCCAGCAACGCCTCCTCGACACCCACGTTCACGTCGAAGTTCAGGAAACCGCCGCCCCCGGCGTCGCCCCGGAACTTGATCAACTGCAACGCCGGCCTCCCATTCATCTTCGACAGCTTCGGAGCCACCGGCATGTAGTACCACTGCAATGGGTCCAGGTGATCCTGAAACAGCGAGACACCGCGGATGATCGGAAACGGAGGATTCAGATA
>JADLCA010000121.1 GCA_020847495.1 Candidatus Hydrogenedentota bacterium
AGAAGTCGCCACGGAAAAGCACACACGCTGGGTCTACCAGAAAGACCGGGGCGGGGGGTCGCTTCTCGATTACCTGGGTTATGGAACCACCTTGGGCACGTGGTTCATGGACGGCCAGAAACCAATCGAGGTGTCCTGCACGGTAGATGAGCCTGTCGGCCTGGAAGTGGATGAGCACAGCGTCACGGTCGCCCGCTATGCCAGGGGCTTGTCCAAGTTCGAGACGCGTTGGGGGACCTTCACCGACCCCTGGACCCATCAGCCCCAGCCGAAATGCGGCTTCGTCATCCGGGGAACCAGCGGCACCATCAGCAGCTATGACTACGAGAGGACCGTCCGCGTACAAACCCGGGACTTTCCCCAGGGTCGTGACATCGATGTGGACAGCATCGAGGCACCATTTCAGAACCCTGTACAGTATTGCATACATTGCGTGGAGAGTGGGGTACCCGTGGTGGGTCCGTTGTCGACTGACATCTGCAGAATTGGACAGCAGATCGTGGATACGGCGTTACGCAGTTCTAGCGAGAAGAGGACCTTGCCTTTGGTCAATAGGTAGGCGATCCGGCAGAGGAAATCTGCCGTGTTGTTTATAGATTACTTTTGGAATGCTATTGATTCCTTGACTTCACTCATTTCATCACGGAATCTGGTAAGATTGTAGATAGCTGTGGGCCGTGGGTTTAGGAGGAGGAGCCATGTCTGAGAACCGCGAGTGCCGTGCCCAGGAGGCACCTCTGGTCGCAGCACCGGAACTGCCGTACCTGCCGCGCGACCCGGCCAGTTATTCTCCCAATATCGGCCTTATCGGATGTGGTGGTATCACTCCTTACCATCTGGCGGCCTACCAAAAGGCCGGCTACAAGGTAGTGGCCCTGTGCGACCTGGACCGGGCACGGGCCGAGGAGCGGCGTAGGGACTACTATCCCAGTGCGACCGTGCACGTGGGATACGAGGACGTGCTGGCGCGGGAAGACATTCAGGTGGTGGACATCGCCACCCATCCGGGAGAGCGTGCCTCGATGATCGAAGCCGCGCTGGTTGCCGGGAAGCACGTGCTCAGTCAGAAGCCGTTCGTCCTCGACCTCGACCTCGGAGGGTGTCTGGCCGACCTGGCCGAGGTTCAGGGGCTCAAGCTTGCCATCAACCAGAACGGCAGGTGGGCGCCGCACTTCAGTTACGCGCGCCACGCCGTTGCGGCGGGCCTGCTGGGGACCGTTACGGCGGTGCATACGGGAGTGTGTTGGGACCACAACTGGACGGCGGACACTCCGTTCAACAAGGTCAGGCACCTCATCCTCTATGACTTCGCGGTGCATTGGTTTGACATGGTGAGTTGCCTCATGGGCAGCCGCGACCCTATCCGGGTCTACGCGAGCGTGGCACGTTCCCCCGCCCAGCGTTCCGCGCCTCCGCTCTTGGCCCAGGTTCTCGTGGAGTACGAGGGTGCCCAGGCATCTCTCAGATTCGATGCGGATACCCGGTATGGCGCCATGGATTCAACGTGCGTCATCGGAACCCGCGGTATGCTCACGAGCGCCGGGCCGGACCTCAATACGCAGACGGTTACTCTCACGACTGAGGTGGGCCGCGCGGTCCCGGTGCTTCAGGGCGACTGGTTCACGAATGGCTTCCATGGGACGATGGCGGAATTGCTCTGCGCGGTGGAGGAGGGGAGAGAGCCCTACCATAGCGCGCGCCACAATCTGCGGACACTCTCGCTCTGTTTCGCGGCCATCGCATCCACGGAATCGCACCAGCCCGTCGCGCCCGGTACTGTTCGCACCGCCCCGCGGGATTGAATTCACGCCGGGCAAACAAACGCAACGCGGGCGCGATGCTTGCCTGTGGTTTCCCGCAACCTTTTCACACGATTGGGGATTCACTCTTCAGCAGTGCTCGCCGGAATGAATGACTCTCCACGGTGCTCGTCTACATGTTCAAGCCAGACGCACCGGGAGGAGACGTTCCGGCAGCCAACGCGGGAAGGAGAGCGAGATGGAGCCCGTCAGTGTGAAACACATTCTCTTCTTCCTGGTATTGTTGGTGTGTTTGGCAGTGTGGTATGCGGCACTTCACTGAACACGCAACGCAGGATGAGGAGAAGACCCATGGACTGGATTCATCCCAAGCATCTTATCTTCTTCGCCGCCGTTTTTGTCTGCCTCCTGTTTGTCCATTCGGTAACGCACTGAGGCCGAAGGAGCGGCCCGCGATTCCATAGATCCGGATCTTTGCAGCGCCCGGCTTCAACGCCGGGCGTTCCATTTCCACTAATCCTCCGGGCGTTCCCCGGCGGGCGCCATCTTCACCAGCTTCGGCGTGAAGCGCGCCAGGATGTCCACCAGATCCGATTGGGCGGCCATCACCTGCCCGATGTCCTTGTAGGCCATGGGGACTTCATCGAGCCCCGCCGAGATAAGCGTCACGCCCCGTTCGGCCAGCACTTTCCTGGCTTCGTTCCACGTGAACGAGGCCATGGCGCGTTTGCGGCTCATCTGGCGTCCCGCTCCGTGGGCGGCAGAGTTCAGCGAATCCGGGTGGCCCCGTCCGCGCACGACATACCCCGGGGCAGCCATGCTGCCCGGAATGATCCCGATGACACCCTCGCCGGCCGGTGTGGCTCCCTTGCGATGGACGATCACTTCCTTGCCGTCGTGGACTTCCTTCCACGCGAAATTGTGGTGGTTTTCCAGGTCAAGCAGAGACTTCGTCCCCAGATTTTTCACGATGTGTCTGTGAATGCAGGCATGGTTCGCGGCCGCGTACTGGCCCATAAGCTCCATCGCGGCCCAGTATTCTCGCCCCGCGTCCGTGTCAAGATCGAGCCATGCGAGATGCTGCAGGTTCTTCGGCAGTTCGCGGTGCTGCTTCATCGCCAGCTTGCTGTAATGATCCGCCACGAGAGCCCCCGTGCCACGGCTCCCGCTGTGGCTGAGCAGAGCAAGGTAGGTTCCCGGTGGCAGCGCGAGACCTTCTTCCAGGACTTCGAGCGTTCCAAACTCGACGAAATGGTTTCCGCTGCCGCTGGTACCGAGCTGCGACCATGCCTTGTCCTTGTGCTGCCTGGTGACGGGAGACACAGACCAATTCTCGTCGAGCACATCATGTTTGCGCCGCGAAGTGAAGGTCGCGCCCACGCCGAAGCGTGTTTCCTCCTCGATGGCGCGGGTGAGCCGCTCTGTCTGGCGCGTCAGCCAGTTCACCGGCAGGTCCATGACGGTCATCTTCATCCGGCAGGCGATGTCCACGCCAACCGCATACGGGATCACCGCGTTGTGCGTCGCCAACACGCCGCCGATGGGCAGGCCGTAGCCCACGTGCGCATCCGGCATCAAGGCCCCGCGCACCGCAATGGGCAGGGAACATGCGTTCTCGATCTGCTGAATCGATTCGGGGTCCAGGTCCTTGCCCCAGCGGCGGTACGGGGCCATCTCCCCGCGCGGGAGATAGCCCGCCTTGGCAATCTCATCGGCCGCGAGACACTTCGCGAGTGCGCCAAAGTGCTCGTGCTCGAAATAGTCCTTCGGCTCCGCGACGACGAGGCGCACAGTCTCCCGCAGGTCCTGCTTCGACAGGCCCGCATCGGCCGCCGCCGCAAGGCAGCGCTTGGCCACGTTCATGGCTTCGCCACGGGGAACTCCCAGGTTCATCAGTTCACGCGTCTTCACGGTTCATCCTGAATGTGACAGAGGTGGCATGGGCTTCCAGCCCATGGTCTTCTCACGGGATCACGGGCAGGATGCCCATGCCACCTCCCTGCCAATACTATGGTCTTATATGCGCATAGGCGAAGGGACAGACCCCGTGTTTCGCTGCGCAAAGCCTCCGCGAAAGACGGGGTCAGTCCCAGACGGGGTCAGTCCCGAAGACTATTTCCCGACCGCGTCGCGGCGCTGTTTGAGTTCACGGAAGGTCGTGAGGATGATTCCCTCTTCTTCGATGACCTTCTTGATCTCCGGGTCGATGAGCGTCAGGTAATCGCCGAAAAGCAGTTCGCGGTTGTTGGTGATGACCTCGCTCTCTTCCGTAGGGTTGGTGGGATGGCAGTTGAACCAGGTGACGCCGGGTTTCAGCGCCTTGATCATGGCGATGTACTCGGCCTTCTTGTCGCGCGACCTCCAGGAGTACGAAGACGTGTCGATATCGTCGAACACAGGAAGACCGGCAGCCCAGATCTTCTCCACGTAGGGCTTCAACTGTTCGTAGGCACTGGCGTCTTCCTTCTTCACGACGGTGCCGTGGCCGCCCGCCACCAGGAGGGGCAGTTGCTTCTCGATGCCCACCTTCACGAAGCGCTCGAAATACTCCGGCTTGGCAAAGAGGGTTCCCATGTGGGAATCGATGTGCGTGACCTCAATGCCCATTTTCTCCGCGAGCGCGATCTGAGCACGCAATTCCTTCTCGACTTCGTCGGGTGTCGCGTTCTTCACGACCTCGCCCACATTGTCGTGCATGTAGCCCATGGCATCCACGAGCCCCGGCACGGCGTCCCGCCCGGCGACCGGAGGCCAGCGGTAGAAATCCCACTCCGCGGTATAGGTGAGGTGAACGCCCGCGTCCACTTCGGGGTGGGCCTTCACGTAGGCGACAAATTCGGGCACCCACGGGCACGGCATCATGATGCTCACGGAGGTGACCGTACCAGCTTCAATGGTGCCGATGATGCCCGCGTTGGAGGAGTGGGACATCCCCCCGTCGTCGGCGTGGATCATCAGGACCCGCGAACCCTTGGGCCAGCCGAGTTTCTCGGCGTATGTTTCTTCCTGGCCTTGGGCCAGCACACAACACAGTACACACAGCGAAAAGACAGTCATCCACTTTTTCATGAGAATGCTCCCGAGTATCAAATAACCTAAGGAGCCGCCATTATGCCACATTGTGGTGGTACCGCCAATGGTCGCTTTTCAGGGCGTGAGATGGATCGGATTGCAGGGCCAGCAAGGGCAGGTGGCATGCCAAGAATGGTGCTGTCTTTCCGCGAAAGGACCGCCTGTTCCGCACCACGGTCGAACGTTAAAGGACAATCGAATGGCCCCACGCACGGTATTTGCAGGCCGGGGTGATTTTGCAGGAGAATGGGGAAATGCCGTTTGCCGGGATGCTGAGCCGGGGAGCATGAATCACGATTGCAATGAGGTGGCAGCCATGAATCAATTTTCAAGGTCTAAGGTGCTTTGCACCGGGTTCCTTACTGTCCTTGCGTTGGTCACCGTTCCGGCAAGCGCGGAAGGGTATCGGACCTCCGCCGGTAGCGGCGCGGACGAGATAGCCGTGGTAGTCGTCAAGGGCACGCCATATGAGATGGGGCACGCGCTGGGGGAATTGACCAAGGATGAATCGACCGCGCTCCTGAATGGGTTTCTCACGATGCTCCAGGCGACAGGCGACGAGCGGTACACCAACGAAACGCTCGACAAGGCATGGGACTCCATGTCCCCTTATATCCACGAGCGTTTCAAGGAGGAGTTGCGAGGGCTTGCCGATGGCGCGGGCATGCCCCTGGAGGTGGTGCGGCGGGCGCACATGATACCCGCGGTTTCGGACTATTCGTGCAGCAGCATCGCGCTGTGGGGCGAGGCCACGAAGGACGGCCATCTGTACCAAACGAGAAACCTCGATTGGAGCATGGAGGCCAACGCGCACAAGTACCCCTGCATCGTCGTCTATCTGCCCAACGAGGGCATCGCGCACTTCAACATATCCTTTGCGGGTTTCATTGGGTCAAACACCGGGATGAATGCCGAGGGTATCGTGCTTTCAGAGATGGGCGACTCGCCTTCAAGCGACTATCCTTTTGACCTCAACGGAACCCACTTCAGCATCATGTTTCGTGATTTCCTTTATGATGCCCACAATCTGGATGAGGCCCTTGACTGTTTCCGCCGTGCCAAGCACATCAAGAAGTATCACTATGTGATTGGCGATGGGAAGCACGCCAGGAAGGCCGTGAAGATCCTGGCTCATCCT
The DNA here is from genome assembly GCA_020847495.1 of Candidatus Hydrogenedentota bacterium. Lineage (GTDB taxonomy): Bacteria > Hydrogenedentota > Hydrogenedentia > Hydrogenedentales > SLHB01 > JAHDWY01. The sequence continues at coordinate 5,971 of JADLCA010000121.1, forward strand.
CCCGACATGAAGATATGGTCGGACAATGACAGGGCCGACGAATTCGCGCCGAACGTCATTGCGAACTGCGTGTACAATGATGAGGGCCGTGGGGCGTTCCCCTACATCACAAAGGACTATGGTAAGCACGATTCCAGCACGGTGACCGAGATCAGCCGCGCGATCCCCATCAAGGGCGGCAACGTGCTGGACGTCGTCTATGATGCGACGGAACTGAAGATATGGGTCGCTTACGCCGAGGGGAGCGTCGAGGCGTACAAGCGGCCTTTCGTGGCCGTGGACCTGGCGCAGTACCTGGAGTACGCGCCCGAAAAGCATCAGGCGGTGGCCGTGGCGAACTCTCCGAAGTCAGGTTCTCTCAAGACGCTGGGATTGCTCGCAGGTTTGGTGCTTGTGGGCGGCGGTATCGCGATTGCCGTCAAACTGCACACGGCAGCGGGATGACGCATCTGACTTCAGTGCTATTTGACCGAGACCATTTCTGGGCTGACAGTCAATACGAGAAGGAGTGACACATGGGAATGCGCGATTCCGGGGTATCTAGGCGCCATTTTCTGATGGGAACGGCCGCCACGGTGGGCGGGTTGGCTACTGCTTCGAGGGTCGCGGCCGGTCAGGCACCTGGCCCGGGCGTTTCCAAGCCTCGCCGCATTTCACCAAACGAGAAGCTCAACATTGCCGGTATCGGCGTTGGTGGCCAAGGCGGGCGCGACCTGGATAATCTCCGGGGCGAAAACGTTGTGGCCCTGTGCGACGTCGACGACGCGCACGCGGCCCCCGTGTACGAGCGCTATCCCGATGCCAAGAGGTACCGTGACTTCCGTGTCATGCTGGAGCAGCAAAAGGACATCGATGCGGTGGTGATTGGCACGCCCGATCATCTGCACGCAGTCGTCGCGATGACAGCGATCCAGTTGGGCAAGCACGTATATTGCGAGAAACCGTTGACGCATTCGATCTACGAAGCCCGTGCGCTGGCCAAGGCCGCACGCGAGGCCAAGGTCGCGACACAGATGGGCAACCAGGGCCAGGCCTCGGACGAGTCGCGCATCTTGTGCGAACTCATCTGGGACGGAGCCATCGGAAATGTGCGCGAGATTCACGGATGGTGCAACCGGAATCCATCGATCTCTCCGCGCGGGATGGCCCGCCCCGAAGGGGAATCTCCGGTGCCGTCCACGCTGGACTGGGACCTTTGGCTCGGGCCCGCGCCGTTCCGGCCGTATGTCGAGGGCGCGTACCTGCCATTCATCTGGCGCGGCTGGTGGGATTTTGGCACGGGCGTGCTGGGCGATATCGGGTGCCACAACTTCGCCGCCATTTTCAAAGCACTGAATCTGGGACACCCCACCAGTGTCGAGGCCACGTCGACGGCCGCGCAGTCGCCCCCGGAAGTCAATAACGAGAGCGCGCCGATCGCATCAATCGTGCACTACGAATTCCCGGCCGTGGGCGATCGCCCCGCGGTGACGCTGACGTGGTGGGATGGCGGCTTGATGCCTCACCGCCCAGAGGAGCTGGAACCGGATCGCAAGTTTGGCGGCGGCGACGGCATGCTCTACATCGGCGACAAGGGGAAGATGCTCAACCATCAGCTCATTCCCGACGCCCGCGCAAAGGAGTACGGCCCGCCCCCGAAGACACTTCCGCGCTCGCCGGGCCACGGTGTCGAGTGGATCAATGCCTGCAAAGGTGGCGAACCGGCGGGTTCCAATTTCGATGTGGCGGGACCTCTGACCGAAGTCGTCCTGCTCGGCAACATCGCCATCCGCACGGGCCAGAAACTGCTCTGGGACGGGCCGAACATGACCGTCACGAATGTCCCCGAAGCAAACCAGTACATCAATCCGGCGTATCGGGAAGGGTGGAGTCTGGGAGTTTAGCGGTCCAGCCGGATACGAGAGATCGGTTCTGGCGGCGGCGGAATAACGGTCCGCGGGACAAGAGTCATCGCGTAGCTGTTTCGGGACGGTGTGCTTCGTCGAGTCATAGTCTGGCTCGACGCAGCGGGGGCGGAGGACAGGCACGCGGGACCCTCGCTTTCGCGGCCCGTTCCCTGTGTGTTTGCTTTGGAGAGGGCCATTCTTCATCTGGAGTGGGGGGTCTGGAAAGGAAAGGTGCGAATTGGGCATGTTCTTCGCAATCGTCACATCTTTGTTGTTTTCCCAAGGCGCGAGTGGAGGCGAAACCTCCGATGCTTTTGTGCTCATCCGCGGCGCGATGTTTGTGTCAGGCGACAAGACGTCGCGGCTGGAGGATTTCGAGATCCTCGATCACCCGCTTACCAATGCGGAGTATGGGGCGTTCATCGCCGCCACGAAGTACCAGGCCCCCTTGCATTGGAAGGACGGCAGGATTCCAGATGGTAAGGAGGACTATCCCGTCATCTTTGTGAGCCGATACGACTTCGAAGCCTACCTGGCGTGGCGCACACAAGCGGAAGGGCGAGTCTATCGGGCGCCCACGATTGATGAGTATGAGTACGCGGCCCGAGGTGGAAAACAACCCATTACGTACCCGTGGGGTGAGGCTTCTCCCGAGAGCGAAGCCAACTACGATGCGGATGGCACCCGCGACTACGCGAACTGGTCCGCCTATCTCAAGCCCGCGCGTCAAGGTTCTCCGAACGGATACGGCCTATATGGCATGGCTGGCAACGTCTGGCAGATGGTCGACCGCATCGAGGAATGGGGCACGAAGAATTACTCGTACCGCATTGCCCGGCAGGGCGAACTCGAGAAGACCGTGATGGGCGGCTCGTGGGCGGCCAGTGCACTGTATCTGAAGGTCGGCATACGGCAGGGGGTCTCTTCGGGGATGCGGCTTCCAGACGTCGGGTTTCGCCCCGTGCGCGCGCCCCAGGGTGTGGATTGGCGGATTCAGCGCCGGCGCTTGTGCGCGGCCTCCATGGGAGAGAACCGTGTTTTCCTGAGCTGGGCCATGCTCGCCGGAGACAGCGAGGCGACAGCATTCAACGTGTATCGTACTATGTATCGCACAGACGCCGGCACCAAGATCAATCCGGAGCCCATCGCGGATGCGACGTGCTGCGTGGACGAGGGACTGGCCGTGGGTACCCGGTACCACTATTACGTCCGCTCCGTGGGCGCCGATGGCACAGAAGGACGGCGCTCGGAGTGGGTCGATATCACCGTCGAGCAGAACGCCAACCCGGTGGTGGCGTCGTTCATCCCGCTCTTTCCCGCGGCCCCGAGCCAGGGCGGGAACATGGGCGCGTTTCTCGCGGCCGATCCGGTGTTCGGCGACCTCAATGGGGATGGAGTGACTGACTGCGTCGTGCGCCTGCCGAACGGCAACGCCGAGCGCTCACAAGACCCGGGGATTCCCGTGCAGATGGAAGCTTTCGCGTCGTACGGGCGCTCGCTGTGGCGCAGGGATCTGTGCAGGCACGCCGCATGTTTTGGCAACAGCCATAATGTGGCCTTTGTGGTGTGGGACCTCGATCAGGACGGGCGCGATGAGGTAGCCACCCGGCTTCAGATCGGCGAAGAGGTATTCCTCGCCGTGCTCGACGGCTTGTCCGGCGAAATCTTGGTCAAGACGCCGTGGCCACCGATGGTATCGGATTTCGAGCGGTCCTCCACGCGCATTCACTTGTCTGTGGCCTATCTGGACGGTGTGCATCCCGCGCTGGTGGCACAGACAGGCCTTTATGAAAACGAGGTGTTTACCGCCTACGACGCGAATCTGAATCTTCTGTGGACGTTTGAAAGCACTGCGGAGACGACTGGCAGTGGCTCCCACCGTATCGAGGTCGCTGACGTGAACGGGGACGGCAAGCAGGAAGTTCTTGACGGGACGACATGCCTCAATGCGGACGGAACCATGCGCTGGTCGATTTACAAGCAGCACCCCGATCTCGTCAGCATCCGCGATTTCATTCCCACTCACTCCGGCCTCGAGGTGCTCTATGCCATCGAGTCAACTCTATACGCGGGACTTTACATGGTGGAAGCCGATACAGGGAGGATCATCTGGCGCAAGAACCGCGATGACGATCCCCGCTGGACCCACGCCCACTACAATTGGGTGGCGGACATATGGGCCGAATCACCCGGGATCGAATGCGTTACCAATCGGAACGGCCACGGCGACTCGGACCTCGCGCTCTTCTCCGCGGAGGGTGCGGAACTCTTGGATCCGTTCCCCTCCGGTTTCATTCCGGTCGAATGGGACGGCGACCCCATCCGTGAAATGCTCGCCGGCAGTGGGCGGGCAGTTGGCAAGTTTGACGGGAAGGACATTACGCTTGTCGAAGGCGTCTGTCCAAACCCACTGGAAAGTGCCTCTACGGTGATGGTAGCCGATCTCAGTGGAGATATGCGTGATGAGCTGGTCCTGATAGAACGCGCGCCAGACAAACCGGTACGCGTGTGCATTGTGACGGCCATTACGCCCATCCACACGAAGCAGGTTTCGCCATCGGAAGACCTTGACTATCGTCTCTGGCTGGCCCGCAACATGGGCGGCGGATACGCGTCGACGTTCCCGCGTCCGTAGACTGCCGCAATTCTTGATCTTATGCCGTTGAGGTCCGCGTGGGGGTAATCGCCGTGTTCTGCGTGAAGGATGTACGGATGGGTCGTACGTAAGCTCTCCGTTGAGACAACGAAAAGAAGGACCGCAGGCAATGCAGGTGACAACCACATTCACGATCGAAGGGTACAGGATTACCGAATACAAAGGAGTCGTCCGCGGGATCATCGTTCGTTCGCCGACCATCGCCCAGGGGATCGTCGGGGGACTGAAGAACATCATCGGCGGCCAGATTGGGGCCTACACGGAGATGTGTGAGCAGGCACGCCGTCAGGCGTACGAACGCTGCCTGGAGCATGCACAAGAGATGGGGGCAAACGCCATCGTCGGCCTTCGGTACGACGCGTCGGAGGTCGTCAGCTCGGGTTCCGCCACGGAAGTTCTTTGTTACGGAACGGCGGTTGTGATCGAGCCAGCGATATAGTGACAGCACCGGGTCAGTACACGAATCGAGATGATTCTGTGCGTGGCCCGTCGAGGTCATGGGCCAGCACAGGGGGGCTTTATCCCGATGCGGATTCGCGGGAGCGTAGCGAAACACAAGGTACGTGACTACCGCTCGCTGCGGCGTAATCTCATATCCGTTCAGGAGGCGGGTGTACGTTTGGAGAATAGCCGCACAAACTCTGCCCGTGGGACAACCGCCGCGGGCTCAAAACGCTCCGCGTTGACATAGTCCCAGAAGCACTTGAGAAGGTACCGGGCCTCGATGCTCTCGTTTGGACAGAACGCTTCGGGTTTGTCATACGATGACTGGGCCGGGGTATGCGGTTTGAGACACTGCAAGACTCCCAGCGTGCACGCCAGCACCCGGCCTTCTCCCACCTTGAACTCGAGCAGATGGGCGTTGTTGCGATGGGCGTAGTAATGGTCAATCCCCCGGATGATCGGCGTCACGCCGTAGTCCCTCAATGGACTGAATTCCATGGGCAGATTGCCTTTGAGCATGTTGATGAATGGCAAGTCGCACATCCCTTCGTGGGGAAACGCCTCCATCGCGGGGTGCGGGCTGATGAGTGTTCCGGAGTTTCCGCTGTCGCCCGCGTTCCAGGGGATCGTGCGGAAGAGCGGGTAAAAGCTGATCTTCTCGTAGTACATCTTCATATTCTCGATCTCGGCCCCGTGTGTGAACAGCAGGCAGCGGCCTCCCTTTTCGATGTAGTCCGCCAGGGCTTCATCCGCTGTGTCGGCAATGACCACTTGCGCTTGCGCCGGAATTGGCGCGGACCCCGCCGCGTACGTGCGGAGGAACAGTCCGTTATCGAATACCTTTCCGCTGTTCCCGGGGATCGCCGCTGAACGAAGCGGCTCTGCGACCTCCGGAAACGCCCAGAAGGACCAGTTATTGGCGTTTACAACCTTGTCGCCGTGGCGAAGGGTGACCTCCAGATCGAACTTGTAGGCTCTGCCGGCCGGAATCGGCTCGACAAACGCGGGACCCACCTCAGTGAACGCGCCTTGTGGTAGTTCCTGAAGCAGGATGCCGCCCCCAATCTGTCCAAGTTCGCCGGAGGTCTTCCACTCGAGTTGGCAACCATTGAGATCGGAGTTTCCGTAGTGGCTGATGCCCAGCGGGATGTCCGTCCTGACACCCATCGGCAGACAGCGATTGCCGTCCTGGGCCAACACGACGACCGTATCCGCATTGGACTTCAGAAACTCCTCCGGAGTGACGTTCTTCGGATCCCAGAAATCATCGAGAAGACCTTCGGTCCAATGGCCAAAGTCAATCAGCAGCCAAAGTATATACCCTTCGATGAGCTTGCCCCGGCGTGCGTACTCGATTCCGTCC
>JADLCA010000122.1 GCA_020847495.1 Candidatus Hydrogenedentota bacterium
GTCGACGTCTCCCGGGGTTCGGTGGGCGGAGCGCAGTTACCCATCCCCGACCGCTTCTGGATTCCAGAATTCTCAGAGGGGCTCAACCGCCAATGGCACAGCGCACTGAAGAGCGGGCACCAGTATTACCTGTCGACGTGGCGGTAGCGGCGCGTCCGAGGCCGGCCGCAAGAAACTCCCGCCTCGTTAGCGGGAACGAAGCCATCTAACCCTCCTCGTTCGTAGCGTCCCTCATTGTACGCGTGGCAGCGTTCCCTGTCGACCCGTTTGATTCGACACCCGTTTGATTCGATTCCAGTCAAGTCTAATCTCCTGAAAAGGTGTGGATTGAGCCGCCCCTCATTTCCTGAATGTGGGCTTCTCGGAAACAGGCCCAAACGGCGATGTGGGAAGCGCCAGATTTGGTTTCCCTCCAGTTGTTCGGCTGCTCTTCCACGACTTGATCCGCGTTCCACTACCCGAACTTGGCTGGTCTAACGGTATCAGCGGGTATGGTTCGCGCAGTTGTACACGCTTCGACAGAAGCTGCGAAGGAACGACCACGATGGGTCGTTCACCTGGGTCCGGGAACCCATCCCGGTCCTTGTCCTGGTTGTTGATTCCCATCGCCGGGACGTCGATGGCGCTGAAGATGGCCCACGTTCCCTGGTACTCCACCGTGTCGTCGTCAACGCATGTAGCCACGTCGCTGTGGACCCAGAACACCTGGATCTGCCCGCGCGGGCCGGCGTCCCTTTCGATGGCGCTTCTGCTCCTTGTGCTGTGATCGTATAAGGATATCTTCTGGGGCCGGTCCGGACGCAGATCCCGATCGCGTCACCCGCAACGTCCACCATTGGCTGCAAATGGGGTCCACCGAAGAGGATTGGGAGAAGTGTCTCGATAGGCCAACTGTTGCCCCGCCGGGTCGAGCGGGACCAGCGATTCGACGAACAGCAACAGCTCCATCTCGGGTGGTTCCGCGTACTTCTGAAGCCAACTTCCCGCCATCGAGCAGGGGCTGGCATTCTGGGCCATCGACTTGTTTAAGAGTATCAAAAGCATGTCTGAGACAAATGCCACTGAGATTCCTTTTCTTTTCATTACTACCTCCTGCCTCATAAATGTAAGGGCGGCCGTCGGGTCGGACAAGCGACAAGCTGCGTAGCAAGTAGGCGCTACGCGGATTGTCGCTTGTGTCGTGCGTGTCGCGATGATGTAAGCACCATGCCTGGAAACGACTCTAGCGATCGGCTAAGTTCCTGGAAGGATATCGCTGCTTGGTTCGGGCGTCTCCATCCTGGTAAGAGCCGCAACATAGACGATCCCATTGTCCATTCGCGTGTAGCCGTTTTCGAGCTCCAGGTATCCAGCCTTCATCAGTTCGGACGCACGTTCCAACGGCAGAGCGCCAGATGCGGGCACCGGGGCCTTTGCAGCCTCCAGGATGTGAGCGGGCGTGGGCAGGATAGCTCGATGAGGAGCAGTTGCGAGATGCTTGCAAACATGCGAGCAAGTCATATTGCACCGACTGGGAAATGTCTGTGACTGAAGTCACCAAAACGGCACTCGTGCCGCATTGTCATCGTGCCGCATTGTCACTTGCCAGGCGTGCAATCTGTATGGATAATGGACTATCGTTTTTTAGGCGTCACGCAGAACTCTTCCAACGCAGAGAGAGTGGCCTTCGCGCGTCAGTTCTTGCCGCCGCGAGCGTTCCACCTTTTCGGCCATCGGCGCGAAGGCTTTGAAGTTTCAATTCCGGTGCGATGTAGACTGTGATGCACGGATTGGTCCGCTTCGCCACAAGCACCACCAAGCTGATCGCGACGAGCGCATTCCCCTATTCGATAAAACTGATGTAGGACGCCCTCACCACAGGTCCACGCAGCGCTTCCCACGCGGCTCTTGACAATCTCTCCTTTCTTGCGATACTTCTTCATGTACAAGTATTCAATGGCTTCTGCGTAACGCATGCTCCCGGCCCCGACCAACTCGCCTAATCCCTCCACACGCGGTGGATTCTGCGAACGCTGCGGATCCCACCGGAAAACAGGAACGGTCTCCGTGAATTGGCCGCCTGCATGGCAGAAGCACGATTCACACACCCAAGGGATACGCCGTGCCTTCTGAGAAGAACGGCGCCCAAGCCCGCCCGGCCGCCTCCTGGCGCTCTATCCCGGCGGTCGCTTGCGTTGGGTTCCTGATCACCGCAACGGTGACCGGTCTGGCGATCCGCTTCGGGCCATTCCACGTTATAAACCAATGGGCCGTGCTGATACATACGGCACTTGGGATCGTCTGCCTGATCCCGGCAGTCTACTACACGGCTGTGCACTGGCGTGAGTACCGGCGGCAATCCCTTTCCGATCTCGTATTGCTGGGTTATTTGAGCGCTGCCATCCTGGCTCTCTGTCTGGTGAGCGGCGGGGTAGTGACCTGGCAGGCGTTGTTCTCAACCAAGACCAGTCGAATCTGGCGCGATCTGCACCTCGTAACGACGCTTGGCCTGGCTGGCGCTCTCTCGGCGCACCTCGTGCTGAGTTATCTGCGGGCAAA
>JADLCA010000123.1 GCA_020847495.1 Candidatus Hydrogenedentota bacterium
CACTCTCGGCTTCGTCCCGATCCTTGCCTATGACCGGGAGCTATCGTTCCCGGCTTTGATCGGCCGGGCCGACAACGCTCTTGGGCTCGGCCGCGCCATCCAGCGCATCTACCTCAACCCGGAGAAGCCCAAGAAAGCCCCGGTGCAGCCTAACAAGGTGACGCTAGGCGCGAACAAGGGGTGCGCGGTCCGCCTCGGCGGCGTCGCTGAGACGATTGCGGTGTGTGAGGGAATCGAGACGGGCCTTGCCGTCGCCGCCCTCACCAACTTCACCATGCCGGTCTGGGCCTGTCTCGGCACCAGCGGGCTTATGGGCATCGACGTTCCGGTTGAGGTGACGAGGGTCGAAATTTACCCGGATGGGGACAGACCATTCCGCAAGAAGGGAAGCGACTACATTCCTTCGGAGCCCGCCGGCCTCGTCGCCGCCTGCGCCCTGCGCGACCGACTCCTCGCCCAAGGCGTCTACGTGGTGATGAATCCGCCGCCGCCGGCCGGGTCCGACTACCTCGATGCGCTCAAGGCCATGCGCGAGCTGGAGCACGCATGACCCGCCGCACCACCAATATCAACGCCGAACGGGTAGTGGTGGGCTCTATCATCCGCTCGCCGCATGTCTACTGGTCTCTCAGTGAGGCCCAGGTCGGCGCTGAGCATTTCTCCGACAAAACCACCCGGCAAATTTTCGAGTGCTCAGCAAGGCTCTGCGAGGCCGGGAAGACGCTAACGCCTCAACTGCTGATCACGTCGCTTCCCGATCATGCCCCGGATGGCACCAGCATGGCGGCCCAGGTCGCTGTACTCACCAAGCTCGCGGAAGATGCCGGCTCAGCTCTCGACTATGTGGACGACCTGCTTGAAGCCTTCCGCTGGCGCAAGCTGGAAGAACTTGCATCGGTCCTGAGCGACAAGCATGCAGAGAAGACCGTGGACGACCTGCTTGCGGAAATCGAAGCAGGCGTTCGCGGGCTTGAGACGGGGCTAGCAAAGAGCATCCATCCGATTCCTTTGGCGGACGCAGCGGATCAGGCCATTCGCGAGACGGCGGAAAATTATCGGAGCTGCGGCAAAGGGACAGCGGCCGGTATTAGAACAGGCATTCGTGAACTGGACGATATGATCGGGCCGCTCTTTCCAGGGAATGTGGTGACTATCGCCGGGGCAAGCGGCAACGGAAAGACCGCACTTTTGACCCAGATTCTTTTCAATGCGTCTGAGCCTTCGCTTGATTTGGGATCTACGAGGCTCGGCGTTTTGTTCTGCATGGAAATGAGAGCGCGAGAACTAGCGCGGCGCCTGTTGGCTCAGTTCACCGGCATCTCTACTCGCGAGCAGCGCGAAGGCGCAAACCTCTCCGAGAGAGACATTGAGTGCTTGCAGACCACGAGCCGAAATCTGACCAATCGCTTGCTGCTGTATGACGGCGGTCCGATGACGATGCGCGAACTTAGCCGCGCCATCAAGGTGGCGAAGCGCCGGCACGGAGCAACGATATTTGGCATCGATCATCTTCTGGAAATCCTTCCTGACAATCCTCGCATGTCCAGGCTTGATGTTGTGCCCGATGCGATCGGGAGGTTGAAGGAACTGGCCCAATCAGAACAGGTCACGATCATCGCACTCGCGCAGTTGACGCGCGAGTTCCAAAAGGAGAGTGGGTGGCGCGTTAGGTCGCAGGCACTATGGGGGGGCGACGCCATTAAGCAGCGTAGCGACATTCTGCTTGGGGTGGCGTTGCCCAGCCTATGGCTTCGGGAAAACCGCGTCGAAAGCGGGGAGAAGCCGCATCAGAAAGAGGCCTTCGACAAGTGGGTTCGTGAGGTCGAGGAATGGCGGGGTTTTGCGGAGATCGGAACGCTGAAGGTCCGCGATGGGGAAGCCGGCGATTACCGGCGCGTCACCTATGACGGCGCGCGACTGTGGTTCGGATGACGCGCATGGAAATCATAGAAAGGAAGGAAGCGAAGGCCGCAGGATTGCAGCATTACTTCACGGGCAGGCCGTGCAAGCGTGGTCATGTAGATCGCCGGATCACCAGCAAGGGTATCTGCGTCGCCTGCACGCGGGAGCGCAGCGCTCGGCCTGATCAGGCCGAGTGGAAGAAGCAGCATTATCAGCGTAACCGATCGGTCATCCGGCAGCGGCAGGCGGAGTATCGAACTAGGAACGCCGAAAGCCTGAAGGTTGCCAGACAGGCATTTTGCCGCGCAAATCCTGAGATAGTGTTTCAGTGGAAGCGCTCCGATCGGATGCGCCGACGAGACAAGATCAGGGAGTCCAAGAAGCGCTACGTAGAGAAAAACCGCGAAAGGGTGAGGGCTGCAAAACGAGCCTATTACGAAGCGAACGCAGATCGGGCCCGCGAGGACAGTCGCCGTGCCTACGAGCGCAATAAGGCACACCTAATCCGTCTCGCCAAGGAATGGCAAAAGCGCAACCCGGAGAAGCGAGCCAGAATTCAGCGGGCCAACCTCGCACGCCGGCGCCAAGCTATGGCCACTTCGGCCGTTCCATTCACCGCCGCCGATCTTGACGCCATCTTCAAACTACAGCGGGGCCGCTGCGGATATTGCCGGGTGAAACTCGGCAAGAGCGGCTGGCACGCCGATCATATCGTAGCGCTGACGCGCGGTGGGTCGAACGCCCGCTCCAACATCCAGGTTTTGTGCCGGACCTGCAATCTGAGCAAAGGCGCGAAGGATCC
>JADLCA010000124.1 GCA_020847495.1 Candidatus Hydrogenedentota bacterium
AAACAAACTGACTAAACTCTATGGCAGCGTTGCGGCCATCGAGGATGTCTCGTTCGAGGTTGCCCAGGGCGAGATCATTGGATTTCTGGGACCCAACGGCGCGGGCAAGAGCACAACCATGCGAATCCTGACTGGGTTTACCCCCGCAACCAGCGGCAGCGCCAAGGTGGCAGGCTTTCACGTGGAGGACCACCCCGTCGAGGTCAAGCGGCGGCTCGGGTACATGCCCGAGAACGTTCCCCTTTATCCCGAAATGCTGGTCGCGTCCTTCCTGTCTTATGTCGCGGACGTGAAGGGGGTGCCACGGCGCGACAAGAAGATAGAGGTTGACCGTGTGATGGAGCGCTGCGGCCTTCAGGGCATGGGCAAGCGCATCCTCCGTAACCTCTCGAAGGGCTACCGGCAACGCGTCGGCCTGGCGCAGGCCCTGATCGGCAATCCCCCAGTGCTAATTCTGGATGAACCCACGGTGGGGCTCGACCCAAAGCAGATTATCGAAATTCGGCAGATGATCAAGAGTCTCGCCGAGGAGCACACGGTCCTGCTCAGCACGCACATCCTGCCCGAAGTATCCATGATCTGCGAGCGGGTGATCATCATCAATCGCGGCCGGATCGTGGCGCAGGACACCATGAAGAACTTGACGCGTGGCGGCGACCAGGCGGCCCTCGAGATCGAGGCCGGGGGCGTCACCGAGACGGTGCTGGCGGTGTTGCGCGGAGTGGGGGGGGTCCAGAATGCGGAGCGCATCGGCCCGGGGCGCTATGTGGTCGAGACGCGGGACGGCGAGGACGTGCGCGAGAAGGTGTCCGCGGCGCTGGTGTCCAACAACTGCCACCTGACCGGACTGCAGCGGCGCGCGCGCACGCTCGAGGATGTGTTTGTCTCGGTGGTGGCTGCGGATCGGGGAGTAGAGGTATGAGGAATTCCTGGGCCGTGTGCAAGCGCGAATTCGCGAGCTTCTTTCTGACCCCCGTCGGTTACATCATCGTGGGCACCTACGCCGCCATTTCGGGACTGGGTTTTGCCGCGTCATTCATCAAGTTCTGCCAGATCACGGTGGCACCCTCCGAGTTCGGGTACGAAGGCATTCCCGATTTCGAGGAACTGATGCTGAGCCAGTTCCTGGTGTTCTGCGGGCAGCTCATGCTGTTTATCGGGCCGCTCATCACGATGCGCCTGCTGGCCGAAGAGCGAAACCGGGGCACCATGGAGTTGTTGCTTACGCACCCCCTGCGGGACCGCGACATCGTCTTCGGAAAATACCTGGCCTCGCTCGGGATCGTGACCGTGCTCATGGGCGTGGTCGCGGTCTACCTGATGATCATCGGCCAATACACCGAGGTCGAGCCCGCGGTGCTGGTCTTTGGACTCGTGACCGTCTTTTTGATGAGCGCGGCGTTCATGAGCCTCGGCTTGTTTGTCTCCGCGCTGACGGGCAGCCAGATCACGGCCGCCATCCTGACGTTCGCGCTGTGGTTTATCTCTTACATCCTCGGCACCTTTGCGGATAACCTGCCGGAGGCCATGACGGTTCCCCAGCAGTGGGCGGGCGCGTTGCAGTCCTTCGCATTATTCGTTTACGGGATCTTTCGCCAGTTGGCGATCGAGCTGCCGTTGGACGGCCATGCGGAACAGATGACGCAAGGCATCTTCGAACCTGCGGATATCGCCTACTACCTGTTGTTTATTTCGCTGTTCCTGTTCCTGACGTTTCGCGCGCTCGAATCGCGCAAGTGGAGGGCGTAAGCGGTGAAGACCCTTCGCACGATTTTCGGCGCGATTGCGCTCCTGGCGTTCATTCTGGCCGTGAATATCCTCACCATCCGCCAGGATCCGGCGGAAACACTGGTGCTCGTCCTGGGCGGCACTACCGTGTTGAGCGGCATTGCGTGGCTTGTCCTGAGTATCGTGCTCATGACCGGCACCGCGGCGCGCCGCCGGAACCTGGCGGGACTCAACAACATCATTGCGTCAGTCATCTTCCTGGCGATCTGCATCGTCATCTATGCCTTTGTGCGGCGCTGGGACAAGTCCTGGGACCTCACGCAGGAAGGCCGGCGCGACCTTTCCCCGCAGACGATCCAGGTGCTTGAGAATCTGAATGTGGACGTGGAAGTGCTTGGCCTATTCACGAACACGGGACTTCGTGAGATCGACATCGCCGAGGACAAGACGAAACGCTTCCTGACCGAATGCCAGAAGCATACGGGTCACCTCAAGACACAGTACATTGATCCCCAGCGGGAACTGGCGCGTCTTCAAGCCATGGGCCTGACCTTCGCCGATCCGCAGGGCACCGTGGTCATACGCTGTGGCACGCGCAACAAGACGATTCCCTTGTCGGGCCCGCAACCTCGCTTGGAAGAGCGTGAATTTACAAACGCCCTGATAAACGTAATCCAGGAATCAAAACCCAAGATTGGATTCCTGACCGGCCACGGAGAGCGCGATGTCTCCAAGCCAGAAGCCACTGCCGTGAAGAAGCTGCTGGAGTCGGAAGGGTACGCGCCGGAACCCGTCGCGATCGACACGTCGACGGGCTCGCTTCCGGAGGGGTACGCCATCCTCGTGATCAATGGCTTTCAGGCGGGGGCGGGCGGCGACCTGCACCCGCAGGAGATTGCCGCCCTGGATGCGTACATCAACGGCGGTGGGCGCCTGCTCATTCTGGTGGATCCCGAATTCGGATCGGCAGCAGGGCAGCGCCGCACCCTATTCTCCTGGCTGGAACAGCGCTTCGGCATCGTCGTGGGAGACGACCTCCTGGTCAGCGGCGTTGACCAGCGCCTGGGGCAAGTCTCGCTTATGCCGGACTCGGCGGCGGTGAGCACGTTTCAGCAGTATAATCTCCCGGATGTGCCCGAGTTTCACGGGTGCTTCGACCAATCGAATCCCATCACCAAGAATTTCAGCAAGCGTATCGACTTCCTCGCCGCGCGGTCCGTTGACATCAAGAACCCGCTCCCGGAGGGCGTGACCGCTTCGCGTATCCTGCGCACTCTTCCCTACGCGTATGCGGAAACCAATCTGGACGCGCTGCGCAAGGGGAACCGTCCTTCCCAGGATCCGGGAGAGACAATGGGTTCCATCGGACTTGGTGTCGCGGCGACACTGAAGACCTCCGTGCCTATCGGCGATTCGGGCCAAACGCGCGATGCCCGCGCCGTGGTCATCGGCGACAGCGATTTCGTCTCCAATCAAACGGTTCTCGAGGGCGGCAATTTGAATCTGCTCCTCAATTCCATGGCCTGGTTGAGCGAGCGCGAGGAACTCATCGCGATTCGCGCGCGAGGCAGCGAGAAGCAGCCCATCAAGTTGACGCAATCGGACGAGCGGCGCATCGCGTGGATTTCCACATTGGGAGTCTTGCATCTCGTCGCCGCCGCGGGACTCATCACCTACCTCCTGCGGAGGAAGTATCAGTGAAACCACGCACCACACTTTTGCTGCTGGGGACGCTCGCGTTGTTGTGCCTAGCGTATTGGCTGACGATGGTCAACGAGGAGCGCGTGGCCCGCAACGTGGAAATGGCCAAGAGGCTCTTCGATTTCAAACCGGAAGACGTATCGAGTATCACCATCACCCGCGAGGGGGAAAAGGCTACCTCCGGTGAACGCCGCGAGGCCGGTGGTTGGACGGTCACGGCACCGTATCCCGTCCCCGCGAATCCGGTTGTATGGGATCGCGTTGCGACAAACCTCGCCAACCTGTCGAATGAGCGCACTATCGAAACCGACGCAGAAGACCTCGAACCGTACGGGTTGAAGGAGCCCATTCTCTCGGTGGCGGCCCAGACGAAAGAGGGCAAGAGCGTCTCGGTCTCGTTTGGAAAGATGGAGCCCACACAGAAGTTCCGCTATGGCAAGCTAGAGGATGGGCCTCTCTTCCTGGCGATGACGGATCAGTTCTTCGAACTCGATCGGGATCTGCTCTGGCTGCGCGACCGCGACCTGATCAAGAAAGAGCAAGAGGGCATCACCCGGATCGAGTACGCACGCATGGCGCGAGCGGACGACGCCGCGGAAGGCGCCACCGGCCCCGCCTCCTGGAAGGAATCGGTGAGTGTCGTGGCCGAACGTGGCAGCGACGGGGTGTGGCACATCCTCGAGCCCGAGCCCGCCGTCGCGGATCAGGAGGTGTTGAACAATCTGGCCAGCGAAATCCAGTTCGCCGTTGGCCGCGACTACGTGGATGCCCCCGAGAACCTCTCCGACTACACGCTCGATCCGCCCTTGGCCCGCGTCCGGGTGCGCGCTGGCTCACAAGAGAAGCTTCAAAGCTTCTTCCTGGGATCGTTCAGCACCGCCAAGGAGGACGAAGGGGGCGTGTTCGTGATGCGGGAAGGGCTCCCTGCGGTTTTTGTCGTGGATGCTCAGATGGTCACGTTGCTTCCCAAGGACCCCAATGCGTGGCACGAGAAACGCGTGATCACGCGACAGGGCAGCGACATCACCGGGCTCGAATATACTGCGGGAGAACAGCATTTCAAGCTTGAGACCGTCGAAGGCAAGGGCTGGCAGGTCGTTGAACCCGCTGATATTGAGTCCGACCAGACAGCCATTTCCCAGTTCATCTCTGAGTTGCTTTCCCTGAAAGGCGCGAACTACTGGCCGGAGCCACAGCCGGAATTCGGCCTGGACAAACCGGTCATCTCGATCCGGCTGACCTACAAGGATGTCGCGGAGCCCGCGAGCATCCTCGTGGGCGCGGCCACGCCCGACGGCAAGTCGCGCTACGTAACGCAAGACACTGGCGATGTGATCACCCTCGCCACCGAGCAGGTGAAGAAGCTCGAAATCACAACCACGGACCTCGCGGCGAAGGGGCTTCTCGCGTGCAAACAGGAGGAGGTCCAGGAAGTCGC
>JADLCA010000125.1 GCA_020847495.1 Candidatus Hydrogenedentota bacterium
CTCCGCATTGGCTGGACCGGATTCTTGACACGCGATGGTTCCTGCGTCAGGCTGCCAAGCGTGAAGGAACGACTGAGGCGGCGGGCCTCGGCCCGATGACCCTTTCCATGCTGCAGGGCGTCAAGGGGTACCAGGAGAAGGAAGTTGTCCGGCTCGTCACATGGTTGCGAGAGCAGGAGAAGCCCGACGCGGTTCACCTTTCGAATTCGCTCCTGCTGGGTCTGGCCGGTGAACTCAAACGGGCATTGAACGTGCCCCTCGTCTGCACACTGCAAGATGAGGAATCCTGGCTTGACCACATTGAGCCGCCGTACAATCGGCTCTGCTGGGAGGCCATGGCGGCCAGCGCGGAGTTGGTGGATGCGTTCATCGTCGTGAGCCAATGGTATGCGGGCGAAATGGCGAAGCGCATGCCGCTAGCGCCCGACAAGCTCAGGGTCGTTCCGTTGGGTATCGATCTGAATGGACGTGAGCAAGCCCCGCATCCGCTCGATCCGCCCGTTCTCGGCTATCTTTCCAAGATGACACCATCGCTCGGGTTGGGCGTGCTTGTGGATGCCTTCATCGCGTTGAGGAAGAACCCGGCGTTGCGCACGCTGAAATTCCGGGCGACAGGCGGAATGCTCGGTACGGACGCGCAATACGTCGCGGAACTGAAAGCGAAGCTCAGTCAACACGGGTGCGCGCATGACACCGAGTTTCTCGAGAGCTTTGACGCCGCGCATCGCAAGGAATTCCTGCGGGGATTGAGCGTCCTTTCGGTGCCCGCGTTGCAGGGCGAGGCCTTTGGCATGTTCATGCTGGAGGCCATGGCGGCGGGCGTGCCCGTCGTTCAGCCCAACGTGGGGGCTTTTCCCGAAGTTATCGAGGCGACGGGGGGCGGCATGGTGTACGACGCCGCGAAGCCGTATGCCTTGGTCAGCACGCTGGAGGCCTTGCTCCTCGACCCGGTGAGAGCACAGAAACTGGGAGGTCATGGTCGTGAAGCGGTGTTCGCGCGCTATGGCATTGACCGGATGGCCGTGGACATCGCAGGTGTCTACGAATCCCTTTTAACGCGATGAAGCGAGTAATCAAATCCCTGCTGCCGTTCGTGGCGATTGCCGCACTTGCCCTATGGTGGATAAGCACCATGGACCGCACACCGCCGGAACAGGCAAAGGGCCCGCCGGAGCAGGTCGCGAAGACGACGGAGATGCCCCCAGCCCACCCCGCGCCGCCGGAGAGCGCATCGTGGCCGACATACCACGGCGACCATGCTCTCACCGGGTACACATCAACGCCATTGCCGGAGAAACTCACGCGGTTGTGGAGCTATCAAGCAAAGGGTCCCGTGTACGCCACACCGGTCGTGGCCGAGAACATGATCTTCTCATGCACTTCCAACGGATGGGTTTTCGCGCTGGACCGGTCCGGCGCGGAGGTTTGGTCCAAACAATTCATGCGCGAGTCCAAAACCGACGGGAAGCAGGTGCCGGAACGCTTCGAAGCGCCCCTATCCTGTTTCAACGCGCTCGTACTGTTGGGGTCGGCGCACGGGACCGTCTATGCGCTGGACACGAAGACCGGCGAAGCGCGGTGGACCTACGCTGTTGGGGGGCCGGTGCTGGGGACAGTGAACGGCGAACCCGTGGCGAGTGAAAGCGAATCTCCGCGTCTCGTGGTAATCGGCCAAGAGGATGGCGTGCTGCACTGCATTGATGCGGGCTCGGGACAGGCCCTTTGGAAGACGGAGGGTATCGACCGCTGCGATGGCTCGCCGTCTATCGGTCAAGGCATTGCCGTGTTCGGAAGTTGCGCCGCCGCGCTTCACGTGTTTTCGATGGTGGATGGAGCTATGCTCAGGAGCGTCGAGCTGGGTGAGGATTCGCAGGTGGCTGGCGGAGTCGCGCTCGATGGAGACTCTGTCTTCTCGGGCAGTCACAGCGGCAGGTTTTTCCACGCAAGCACGAAGACAGGCGCACTTGTATGGGTGAATGAAGACAGCAACGATGAAGTATTCACGACTCCTGCCGTGGACGCGAACCGCATCGTGTTTGGCGCACTAGGGGGCACGATCTACTGCCTCGACCGGGAAACAGGCAAGACCGCGTGGAAGTTCGAGGCACAGGGCGAACCCACTTCACCGGTGATCGCGGGCGACAAAGTCCTATTTGCGGCGGATGGAGCGCTACACCTGCTGGACCTGGAATCCGGCGAGGAGCTGTGGACGTTTGCCGTGAGCGACACGATCAGTGCGCCCGCGCTTGCGGGCGGGCTCGTGCTGCTGGGGGGCGATGATGGAACGGTGAGCGCTTTCGGCGCGGCCCAAAGCTGAGGTAATCTGGACGTGAGCGATCAAGTGCCATTGATGGAACTGAAGCGGATTACGAAGGTGTACCCTGGAGCGGGCGAGCCCGCCCACGTGCTGAACAACGTCGATCTTCGCGTTTCGGCCGGGGAGTCGCTGGCGATTATCGGGCCTTCCGGGTGCGGCAAGAGCACGCTGCTGAACATCATGGGAACACTCGACGGGCCCACGTCGGGAACAGTCAACTTTGATGGCCGCAATATGCTGACGTTAAACGACCGCGAAAGGGCTGACTTCCGTAACCGCTCCCTCGGCTTCGTGTTTCAGTTTCACCATCTTCTGCCGCAGTGCACGGCCTTGGAGAACGTGCTGGTCCCCACGCTCGTAAACCGGCAGACGGAACATGCCCGTGCGCGGGGCACACACCTGTTGGATCGTGTAGGGCTTGCCAGCAGAATGCACGCCCGGCCCGGGGAGCTGTCCGGGGGCGAGTGTCAACGGGTGGCTGTTGCCCGTGCGCTCATCAACAGTCCTCGGCTCTTGCTCGCGGACGAGCCAACAGGGTCTCTAAGCCGTGAAGGCGCACTGGATCTCACAACGCTCTTGCTGGAACTGAACCGGGAGGAACACATCACGCTTGTTGCCGTGACGCACTCTCTGGAAGTCGCGGAGATGATGGGTTCCGTACTGGAGCTGAAGAACGGCGCTCTGATTGTGCGCCGAGGGAACGCCGTTTGATGCTGGGCCTGGTCGCACGCAGCCTGCGCCACTATTGGCGGATGCATCTGGCTCTGCTGCTGGGCACTGCGCTGGCCACGGCTGTGCTCACGGGCGCCTTGCTGGTGGGCGATTCTGTCGACTACTCACTCGCTTCCTTCGCGAAGATGCGGCTGGGGCAGATTCGCTTCGCGGTGGACATGCGCGGCCAGTTCTACCGCGACACGCTTGCGGAGAGATTAGAGACTCGTTCGGGAGCTAACGCGGAAGCCGTCCTGCGACTCCCCGGTATCGCCATCGCCCAGAGTGCGGAGTCCGGCGACGCGGCGCAGGTGAACCAGGTGAACGTGCTTGGCGTGGATAGCGCTTTCTGGAAGTTCTCGGAAGGCATCTCGCTGGAACTGGCGGAGAATGAAGTCGCCATCAATGAAAAGCTGGCCTCGCAATTGGGTATCGAAACCGGCGGGGAGCTGGCACTGCGCATCGTAAAGCCCGCCTTACTTGCGCGTGATGCGCCGCTTTCGCAAAGCGAGGACGATACCACGGCGCGCGCGCGCTGCACCGTCAAGCGGGTGGTGGCCGACACGGAACTCGGGCGTTTTAGCCTCACGCCCAGCCAGATTCCTCCTTACAACGCGTTTGTCAGCCGCACTTGGCTACAGAAGCTCGCCGCACAAGAGGGGAGGTCCAATGTTCTGCTCATAGGAGATGGCGCCGCCGGGACGCAGCTGGAGAAAGCTCTGAGGGATAGCTGGGAACCGGAGGATATCGGCCTGGAGTTCCTCACGCATAAGAGCGGTGTGGTCCAACTCCAGACGAATCGTATCTTCTTCGATCCGGAGGCCTCGCGCGCGGCCTTGGAGATCCCGGGCGCGCAAGGCATATTGACCTATCTCTTGAACAGCATTTCGTGCGGGGACCAGCGCACGCCTTACTCCTTCGCTATTGCGGGGCCCGCACCTCCAGGCATGCGCGACGATGAAATCGTCATCAATCGATGGGTGGCGGACCAACTCGGCGCGCGCTCCGGCGATCGCATCGAGATGGCCTACTATCAACTGACAGCTTCCAACGCGTACGTGGAGCAGACACGAGCGTTCACGGTACACAGCGTTGTGGAAATGAACGCCCTCGCGACGGAGAAGGAGCTGGTGCCCAGCTTTCCCGGTCTGAGCGATGTCGAAAGTTGCGCGGATTGGGAGATCGGCATGCCGCTGGATGAAGATCTCCTGAAGGACAAAGCCAACGAGGCCTATTGGAAAGAGTATCGGCAGACGCCGAAAGCCATTGTCACGCTCAAGGCCGGCCAGGAGCTGTGGGCCAATCGCTTTGGCAACCTGACGGCGGTGCGTTACCCCGGCGATGCGGCGCGCGTCGATGAGCTGCGGGAGGCTCTCCGCAACGGGATGGATCCCGCCCGCGCCGGCCTGTACCTCGCCCCGGTGCAAGAGCGCGCACAGGATGCAGTGTCCAATGCAATGGACTTCGGCGGGCTTTTCCTGGGTCTGAGCTTCTTCCTCATCGTGGCGGCGCTATTGCTGACGGGTTTGCTCCATGTGTTCGGATTGCAGCAGCGAGCGCGGGAAATGGGAACCCTAGGCGCGTTGGGGTTCCGTCAAAGCCGGATTCGTGTTTTGTTTGCGGTGGAGACGTTCATCGTTTCCGTGTGCGGCGCATGTCTTGGGGTCGCCGCAGGTTCGTTCTATTGCCAGGCGCTGATTTACGGCCTCGGCCGTTTCTGGCAGGGCGCCATCGCAGGTGCGGCCATCGCCTATCATGGCGGCGCCATCACACTGCTCGTGGGGGGACTGGTCAGCCTTGCCTGCGCGATGATAACCCTTGTGCTGGGCATTTGGCGTCAGTCCAAGCGGTCGGCCCGTGAACTTCTTCATCTGGACTTCACGCAAGAGCCCGCATTTCGGGAGGCGAAGCAAACTCGCTTTCGCCTGGGTTTCTTGCCGTGGCTCGGTCTGGCCGCGGCAGCCGGACTCGTCACACTGAGCTTGCTTCAGAAGGGAGGCGATACCAGCCTTGCCTTCTTTGCGGCGGGGGCATTGCTGCTCGCATCCATGCTGGGACTCTTCAAACGGATCCTGCGAGCTATCACCTCGATGGGACAAACACCACTTTCGCTCGCCCGGCTCTCATGTGAGAACCTGGCCCGCCGCTCGGGGCGCAGTCTCGCAGTGACCGGTCTTCTGTCTTGCGGAACGTTCCTGCTTTTCTCCGTGTCGTCCATGCACGTGGATTTACGGGCGCACGCGCGGGACCGCGATTCCGGCACAGGCGGATTCGCCTTGATTGCCGAATCCACCTTTCCCTTGATCGAGAATCCGGCGACAACGCTGAACGAAGCAGATGTCAGCGGCGTTGCGCTGCGCGTTCGTGATGGAGATGACGCCAGTTGTCTGAATCTCAATCAGGCACAGAACCCGCGCCTGATTGGCGTGAACCCGAAGGACATGATCGCGCGCGGGGCGTTCGCTCCCGAGGCGCAAGGGAAGGCGCTGTGGCAATTGCTGGAGCGGCCACTCGACGGTGGAGCGGTTCCCGCCCTGGTGGGCGACGCCGACACGGCAATGTGGACCTTGAAGAAGAACGCCGATCCCGTCACAGGCGATCGGATCGAATACAGGGATGAGTTCGGCAATCCGGTGCTTGTACAACTCGTGGGCACGCTTCCCATGCGGTTGTCCGTCTTTCAAGGTTCGTTGCTCGTTTCAAGCGATGCCTTCACACGCCTCTATCCATCGGAAGAAGGATTCCGGCGCTTTCTCATCGACGCCCCGGATGAGAAGATGGCCGAAGTGCAATCACGCCTGCGCGGGAACTACGAGCGGTTCGGGCTCGAAGCGCTGCCGACGGTGCAACGCCTGGAGGATTTCTATGCGGTGGAATCCACCTATCTCGCCATGTTTCTGGTGCTGGGCGGGCTAGGGCTTGCGGTCGGCAGTCTGGGGATGGGGGTCGTGGTCTTGCGGAACTTGTTCGAGCGGCGCGGTGAAGTAGCCCTGCTGCGCGCGATCGGCTTTGAACGCGGACACATCTACGAGCTGCTGTTCATCGAGTACGGCACGCTGCTCGCCGCGGGATTGGGAATCGGGGCTGTGGCGTCCGCAGTCTCAATTCTCCCGACCTTGATGGCTGCCGGGACCGGTGTGAGCGCGGGATCCATTTTGTCCATACTGTTGTTGGTCCTTGTCGCGGGGGGAGGCTTAACCACTGCCGCTGTTCTGGGCGGCGTGCGGATGAATGATCCCGGGGCGTTGCGGAGTGAGTAGTCCCCTGCGCTTGGTGTATTTGATCTGCAGGCCCCACCGTAGAAGGTTGTAAACATGAGACCTTTCTCCACGTTCGTCCCGTTCGCGGTTCTGTTCGTGTTCGTCAGCGCATGTGCGCATGCGGAAGACTGGCCTCAGTGGCGTGGTCTCAACCGGGATGGGAAATCACCCGAGACCGGATTACTCACCGCGTGGCCATCTGAAGGCCCTCAGATGTTGTGGAAGACAGATGGGGTAGGTGAAGGGCATGCATCCATGGCGGTGGCCAAGGGGCGCATCTTCACTACAGGCATGATTGAGGCAAGCAGCGAAGGCATTATGAGCGCGCTCGACCTCTCAGGGACAATCTTGTGGCAGACACCATACGGCCCCGAGTGGAAGGGCATGTACCCGGGGGCGCGAACGTGTCCCACAGTCGATGGGGAGCGCGCGTATATCCTCAGCGGGATGGGCAAGCTCGTCTGCCTCGATGTGAAGACTGGTGGAATCGTTTGGTCGGAGGAGGTGACGAAGAGGTTCCAGGGACTTGACCCGCGCGTAGGCTACGCGGAATCGCTGCTCGTTGACGGGGACAAAGTGATTTGCACTCCCGGAGGTTCTGATGCGTCCCTTGTCGCGCTGAACAAGGCGACGGGAAAGACGGTGTGGACCACGCGCGGCTTCAGCGACCAGGCGGCGTATTGTTCACCGATTCTCGTGGAGCGCGGCGGTCAGCGGTTGATCGTGACCGTGACGGCGCGGCACTTGGCGGGGATCGGCATCGAGAGCGGGACGCTGGTGTGGAGCGCGCCATTTGACACCGAGGCGGTGGACCCGAATCACTCCGTTTCGCCGGTTTACGAGGACGGGCGGATCTACATCACCAGCGGACATGGCAAGGGCGGCAGCATGTTCGTGCTGGCCGAAGATGGCAAGAGCGTGTCGGCGGGGTGGACGGACGAGACATTGAACTGCCTGCACGGAGGTTTGGTGACCGTCGCGGGACACGTGTACGGTACCAGTTCCAATGGCAGGTGGGTATGCCTCGAGCTGGGCACTGGGCAAGTCAAGTACGAGGAACGCGGCGTGGGCATGGGTTCGGTCATCTTTGCAGAAGGCATGCTCTATTGCTACGGCGAAAAAGGGACCTTGGGACTGGTCAAGGCCACTCCTGCGGCATACGAGCTTGTCAGCAGCTTCAAAGTACCTGCGGAGAAAGGACCCTACTGGGCACACCCGGCGATCTCGGATGGCCGCCTGTATGTGCGCCATGGGGACACGATCATGGCCTTCGACGTCAAGGCACACTGACGCCCTTGAGGCCCGTTCCTATTTACATCGCCATCGCGGCGGAGACCACGGCGATTCGACGGCCCAAGTCCTTGGCCGTGCCGATGCCGAACTCATCCGCCTCGATGGAGTCGTCCTGATTCCATAGCGTGGCGCCAATCCTGACCGAAGGTTGGCCAGTACCAACGATGATCACATCCTGTCCCATAAGGGCGGTGTGAATGGACTGCACGGTGAGTTCCTGTCCGCCGTTGCGCGAGCCTCCGACGGCAAGCGCCCCCGCGATCTTGTTATGCAATGCGAATCCCTTCCGGAAGGCCATGCAGCGATCCAGGAAGGCTTTGCAGAGGGCGCTCATCGTGCCGAAGTAGACCGGTGAGCCCACAACGATTCCCGTGACAGCGGGATCAAGCAGTTTCTCGGCAACGCTGGGAAAATCATCCGCCTCGCCTGGTTTCAATGGCATGCCAAGAGCCACTTGAGCAGGAATACTCAATTCCGCGAGTTCGATGAGTTCCGTGTCCAGATCCGGATCCTGTTCTTTGGCCGCGTTGAGGCAATGCATCAAGGCAGCGGAGGTTGTCTTGCCTTTGCGCAGACTGCAACAGACCGCGATGAGCTTTTGCTTTCTGGGGGTCTCCTGTGCGGCGATGCTTGCGGCGAGCGCACTTGCGAGAATCGCCGTGCCAGCACTTCCGATCATTGTTCTGCGTCCGATTACGTCTGTCATGATAGGTCCCTCCATGCGTGCAAAGCGCCGAACATCGGCGCTCATAAATTATGAAGTGCGTTTGGAACCCAAAATGGTCAGGGTTTCAGAATATCGAAAGGCACCCGGCTTACCGCGACATCTTCCTTGCCCACCGAGTAAATGACCCACAGCGCATCTTCTGTAGCGACCGCCGACGGATAGGCGAATCCTCTACCGCGCAGATCCGAGAAACGCAGGGGTGGCGCATCATGCCGGATA
This sequence comes from Candidatus Hydrogenedentota bacterium, assembly GCA_020847495.1. Taxonomy (GTDB): domain Bacteria; phylum Hydrogenedentota; class Hydrogenedentia; order Hydrogenedentales; family SLHB01; genus JAHDWY01. The sequence goes on from JADLCA010000125.1 coordinate 8,528, forward strand.
GACGCGGCCCAGTCGAAGTTCATGCCGTCCCAGGAGAGCGCCAGCACCAACGGATCGCGCAGGTCGAACTTGATAGGGTCGTGGCCCGTGACGAGGTTGCCGATCAAGTACGTGCGTCCGTCAGGTAGCGTGCCCACTGCGACTTTGGAGGGACAATTGGGAATGTTGGTCTGCACGGCGGGCCACCAGAAACCGGGGGTGGTGCTGACTGACGCGTAGAGTCTCTTGGTCTTTGCGCGGCCGCGGTCGCGCCAAATTTTGACGAGGACCCCATCGCCGCGCCGGAACACGGCTGGCTCGCAGAGCGGCTGGCCGTCCAGTCCAAATGCCCAGGAGGCACCGTTCAGGTATTCGGTGGAACGCGTCTGAAGCGGATCGGCCAAGTACCTGGTGATGCGGGCCGCGGTCTTGGTAAACGCCGGGTCGGTCAGATCCGGATATCGCGGCAAACTCTCACGAGGCCCGGGAGGATTGTCGACGAGCCAGAAGATCGGGCCGAGCGTGCCATCCGGTGCGACTTGCCTGGCCACACGGCCCCAACCCTGCGCACCGGCCTCCGCACATTCCGCGAGCGCGTACACAGTCCCATCCACGACGGCCCATCCCACGGACTGCAGATAACGCCAGTCGCCGCCTGGGCGCAGGTCCTTGTGCTCCATCCTGTCAGGAGAGGGAAAAACCTCGAAGGGTGAACGCCACGTGCGGCCATCGCTTGAGATGGTCCCGAGCACACGCTGGCCCGGGCCGTCCTCGTCGGGGGTCAGGTGGTTGCTCCATGACGCGAAGACTACGCCGTCGTGGTATCCCAGGTGGGCATGGTGACTGAAGACGCCCGGGTCTGGATTCGCATGGTACAGATCGAAGTGCTCCGCACCGTCGAGCACGCGGTAGCCCGCGGCGGGTTTGGAGGAGTCCGGCCAAGGCAGGTTCCAGCGGACTTCCGGCCGCAGAGGACTGGGGGCGTTGACGGTGTCAAGACCGGGAAGTTGACTGGCTGCTGCCAGCGCAACGAAGACTACGCCTTGCAGGATGTTTGGGGCCATGGCATCCGCTCCCTCCTCTTCTGCCTGACGAGACGATCAGGTATCTGCCGGAGCTTTGATCGGATAGTCCGGTGACGGTGAATAGGCAGCCACAATCAGGTCCTCGATGCGAGCGGCAACCTCAGGGTTTTCGCTGGCTACGTTGTGCGTCTCGCCCAGGTCCTTAACAAGGTCATATAGCTCCAAGGGCTTGCCCGGGCCGTTGCGAATCCCCTTCCAGTTGTCCACGCGAATGGCCTGCGAAAACGTGCCCCGCACGTGGGCATAGTCCCAGTAGAGGTACTCGTGCTTTTGTGCTTGGTCGCGGCCAAGCAATGTGGGCGCCATGGAGATACCATCGATACCGGTCAGCGCTGGAAGGCCTGCGAGTTCCGCGAGGGTTGGCATGACATCCCAGAATGCCCAAGGTTCATCGCACTCGCGGCCCGCGGAGACATGACCCGGCCATCGGGCAATCATCGGCACGCGGATGCCGCCTTCGTACAGCTCGCGCTTGGTCCCTCGCAGAGGGCCATTGCTGTCGAAGAAGTCAACGGAATGCAGGGCCTCCGCGGAAGGACCGTTGTCGCTGGTGAAGAGCACCAGCGTATTCTCATCGAGACCCAGTTCCTTCAGCAGCTCGGCCAGCCGTCCCACGTCGTGGTCCATGCGGGTGACCATGGCCGCATAGTTCTTTTCGACCTGCGGCCACGAGCGATCCGTGTAGGTCGCGTCGTCCGGGACGATAAGCGATTCCGGCGTTTCGTGGTCGTAGTCGGACCAGTGGGGCCACGTGTAGGCGAGGGAGAGGACGAACGGCGACTGCTTGTTGTCCCGGATGAACGCCAATGCCTTCTCCGTGAAGAGGTCGCAGGTATAGTCCTTTGTCTGACCACCGCGATTGCCGGTCAGATGAACGACCTTATCGTTTTCCCAAAGATAATCGGGATAGTAGAAGTGCGCCTGGTCCTGGTCGAGGTGTCCGTAGAAGTAGTCGAAACCCTGATAGTTGGCAACACCCCATGATCCGGGGTTTCCGAGACTCCACTTGCCGATGGCGCCGGTGTGGTATCCCGCCTGCTTCAGAACCTCGGCGACGGTGCGGTCATCCGGCTGAAGCCAGATTTCGTGGGGGAGGTTGTCCCTGATCCGGCCATGGCCGTTGTGCATGCCCGTCATAAGGCAGCACCGGGACGGTGCGCAGACCGGCGAGCCGGAATAGCACTGCGTGAAACGCGTGCCTTCTTGCGCGAGACGGTCGAGATTAGGTGTCTCGATCTGGCTTTGCCCATAGCAACCGAGATCACCGTAGCCGAGATCGTCTGCCAGGATCAGAATGATGTTGGGCTTGGCCGCGGGGACCGCTTCGGCATGCCCGGCCATTTCCGGCAAGGCCGCGAGCGCGACGCCCGTGGCGGTTCGGCCGAGAAACTCTCGTCTTGTCAATGAACGATACATGGCAGTCTCTCATCCTCCCAGTTGACAGCTCGACACATGCAGACTCTATAGGGAATCCGTGTCGAGCTTCACCGTCACGATTTTCTTGGGCGCGAGCGTGACCTTTACCGACTTGGCCTGTGCGGGAAGCTTCTTCACTGGAAGCTCTTCAAGTGTCAGCAAGTGGACCGCACGGATCTTCGCGTGGGTCTTGATCACCGCGTCCACTTTCTTCTCTGTTGGATTGAAGAGACGGAGAACGAGGGCCTTTCCGTCTTCCGACTGTTTGAGGGCGCTGACGACGGCATTCGACGGTGTGATGTCCAACAGGCTCAGCCGCTGCGGCAGGTCTCCGCCGTGGGGACCTGCCTGTGCCAACTCGAGGGGCACAGAAAGACGTTCGACCTCGGTGTAGACACCGGCCTTGTCCCACGAACCCGCGTGTGGATAAATCGCATAGCGGAACTCGTGTTCGCCCTGGCACTGCGACAAGTCCATTTCCGGGTGCCGCTCCCAGCGCTTGCTGACGGTCGTGAGCGCGATCTCATAGGCACGAACAAGCGTCAATGCGACTGCGAGATCCTTGTCCGGCGTAATCTCGTACTCGCGCAATCCGTCGTTGATGATGGCCAGCCCGCCGCGTTTGTCACTCACATCGACAAAGCGCTGCATGGGAAAGGTAGCATTGGCGGCCTGCCACGGACTGTCTGGGGCGTGGGTCGTAGGACGCTCCACGACGTCGAAGGGCGTCTCGACATTACAGGTCTTGCTGTTTCGCCAAGTTGGGAAAAGCACGCGGAGCCGATGGTATCGCGCTGTGTTGGTGAACCGCGTCGTGATGTCGACCGACCGCGCGCCTTGGCGCAGAGTGACATAGGAAGTAATTGTGAGCGGAACCGTCTCCTCGCTGCGGCGAGAAGCGCTGCCGCCGCCGTCCAGACGCCGCCATGCGTCGCCGGTACCCTCGTCGAAGCGCGCGGGACCGGTCATGTGGTAGTCGATGCGGAAACGCGCGAGGAGTGGCCCATTCTCTTCGAGGGATATCGTGACGGGCGCACCGAGACTGGAGATGATGCGGTCCATGGCGGGCTCGATGTGCATCCACGCGTTGCCCACCTCTCCCCCATCCTCGAAATAGTGCAGCCCTTCGTACAACTCGCCCGAGGCTTTGTGCAACAGATTCAGCGTACCGTCGCTGTTGATTTGAACACCAAGGTGCTCGTTTTCCATGGTGTGCTGGCCGCAAACCATGCTGCCGCGTCCAAAGGTCTTGCACGGGGCCAAGCGAAATGTACCGTAACCCAATGCAGGGATGTCCTTCGCCTCGAAATGAAACTTCACCTGCTCGCTTTCGAGCATGTAGGTGGCGTCTGCGGCATGGTTAACGACCGCATGGTGCGGTCTGCGCGTGGCGACTTGGACCGGTGCGGGCTTACGGCCCGCTGCGGAAGCGGCGCCGCAGGCTGCCACCTGAAACGCACTCATGGCACTCGTACGCGGGATATCCACGATGGCGGTCACCACCTCGGTACGTGACTGGGGCGAGGCGTTGAACACCGTGAGGAGGATGTCATCGCGTCCCGAATCCGAATTGTCGATGCGGCGCTGAATATGCTGGAGGCTGCGCGCGAGGACCGCATCGGATAGGTTCGCGGTCTGCCTCAGGCGGTCGCGCACGTCGCGCTCGATATCATCGACACCACTGCCCGATATGCTGTCGTGGGGTTGGCATTTCAGGAGTGTCTTCCAAGCGAGGTCGAGCGCGGTGGCGGGATATTCGGCACCCAGGCGCCAGGCGAGCGCGGCAAAGGGTTCCGCCCAGCGCTGCAGAGCCTGTTCGGCCAATGCATTGAGACGTTTGACGCGCGTGCGGCTGGAGAGCACATCGCTGTACAGGTGCATGCGCTGGTTCATCAGCACCGGCGTGCGCCGTTCGCCTTTGAGCACGGTAAGGTTCTTTGCGGCCTTCTTGACCTTCTCCACCAGGTCGGGCAGGCGGCTGTGAAGAATCGTGTCGCCTTCGAGAACCTTGCGGGCTTCCTTGATGAGTTCGAGTTCGACGAGGTCCGGGAGGCTGCTGTCGTGACCCATCATGAACGCGAGGTATTTGGTGGTGGCGATGGCCACTTCCTTGTCGCGGAGCGCGGCGATGCACTCGCGCGCACGGGCGCGGTCAAATCCGCGAACGGGGTCGAGGAGGATGTGGTGGCCTGCGGCGCGGTCTTCGCGGCAGAGATGGAAAGGCAGGCCGCCCTCGCCCCACTCATACATGCGATCGGCGATGGCCTTGCCAAAGACCGCAGGACGGTAGACGTTGTGGTAGAAATTGTAGCGGGCGCCGGAACTCATCTGCGAGCCCAGGATGCGCGTGCCGTCCGCGGCCTCGAAGATGAACTCATTCGCGACTTCATCGTGCGAAACGCCGTGGTAAAACAACATGACATCGATACCGAACCCCGAGTAGATCTGCGGCATCTGGGAATTCTGGCCGTAGGAAAAGGCAGTGTGCCCCACCTTCATCACGTTGCCGAATGCGCGGGAAACCCGGTGTCCATACGTTAGATTACGGACCAGCGCTTCCCCGTTCACGCTGAAGCATTCCGGGAGCGTGTACCAGGGGCCGATAAGCAGGCGGCCGTCCTTGACATGCTTTTCGATGCGGGCGCGGTTCTGGGGCCGGATCTCGAGATAGTCCTCAATGGGAACGGACTGGCCGTCCAGAAGAAAGGACTTGTACTCGGGCTCAGAATCCAGGACATCGAGGAGCGAGTCGAGCAACTCGACGAGCATCAACCTTGTTTCCTGGAAGTTGTACAGCCATTCCCGGTCCCAGTGCGTGTTGGCGATAACGTGGATCTCGTAACCTCGGCTCATCGACTCTCTCCCCAGATGTAAAGTACTCAGAATCCCCGCGGCAAATTCTACGCCATGACTGGGCACAGGCACCAGTGTCACGCTTGCGGCACGGCGCGGCGACATGACATGCTCTGCGAAAAAGGAGCGGGGCACATGATGACTTTCGTGGAGAGCCGGACGGGGATTGCGAGAGCGCGGCGCTGGCAGTGGGTGGTGGTCCTGGCCATGCTGAGCAGCGCGGAGATGACCTTCGCTCAGGTGGGCTGGCCGGAGTTTCGTGGTCCATACGCAAACGGCCACGTGGAGGGTGAGGCGGGCGAGACTGCGCTGCCGCTCCACTGGAACGAAACGGAGAATGTGGTCTGGAGGACCGCGATTCCCCACCGGGGCTGGTCCACGCCGGTAGTTCTCGGAAACGATGTGTGGCTGACCACCGCCACCGAGGACGGGCACGAGTTCTTCGCGATCGCAGTGGATGCCACTTCGGGCCAGATCCGCATCAATAAGCAGGTCTTTCACTGTGACAATCCAGAGCCGCTGGGGAATGCGGTGAATTGTTACGCTTCGCCAAGCGCTGCCGTTGAGCCGGGGCGCGTGTACGTCCACTTTGGCAGCTACGGGACCGCGTGCCTCGACGCTGCAGACGGAGACATTCTGTGGCAACGCCAGGACCTTCCGTGCAGGCACTATCGCGGGCCGGGCTCTTCGCCGATCCTGTTCGAGAATCTCCTGATGCTTACGTTTGACGGCGTGGACGTCGAGTATGTGGCGGCCCTGGACAAAGCGAGCGGCGAGACGGTGTGGAAGACCGATCGCACGACCGCGTGGAACGATCTGGACGAGCAGGGCAAGCCGAAACGTGAAGGCGATATGCGCAAAGCGTACAGCACGCCGTTCATCATCGAGGCGGCGGGAAAGACCCAGATGCTGAGCATCGGTTCGTCGTGCGCCTTTTCCTATGATCCCAGGACCGGCGCGGAGATCTGGAAGGCGAGTCTTGTTGGGTACACCCCGGCGACGCGACCCGTGTATGCGGACGGCCTGGCGTTCATCACATCGGGACGCGGCAAGGCGGAGCTGCTCGCGATACGGGTGGACGGAGAGGGCGACGTAACCAACTCACATGTCGCATGGAAATTCGAAGGTCCCGACGTGCCGCAGGAGCCTTCACCGGTTCTGGTGGATGGCCTGCTGTACATCGTCAGCAACGGCGGCACGGTCACCTGTCTGGAGGCAGGTTCGGGGGCGGTCGTGTGGAGCGAACGGATTGGGGGCAACTACGTGACTTCACCCATCCTCGCGGGCGGGCGGCTGTACTTCTGCAGCACTCAGGGAAAGACGGTGGTCCTTCGCGCCGGAAGGGCCTTCGAAGTCTTGGCGGAAAATGCCCTGGACGAAGGGTTTATGGCGTCTCCGGCGGCCGTGGGGAAGGCGTTGTTCCTTAGGTCGAAGACCCACCTTTACCGGATTGAAGAGGCAACGTCCCCCGGTCCGTAGAATCGGGAAACGGACTTGGCTTTTCTGATACACTCTGGCCGGTCTGGTGACGGTCCGACGCATCGGAATGCCCATCGGAGAAGCAGCGCGCGTTTCGGGCGCGCAAGTGAAAGGCCTTCGAGCCTTTCGGAGGATACAGAATGCGAAATAGGGGTTTCACACTCATTGATTTATTGGTGGTAATCGCAATCATAGGAATACTTGCGGCTATTCTTCTACCGGCCTTGGCCCGCGCGCGGGAGGCGGCCCGCCGTGCCAGTTGCGCCAACAATCTCAAGCAGATGGGACTTGTCTTCAAGATGTACTCGGGGGAATCGAAGGGGTTATTCCCACGCATTCACTCCGACCAGCCCTGGGGCGCGTCCGTGCCAGCCACCTGCATGAACGGCGGCACAAAGGCAAGCCTTTCGCCACACTCTGCCGCGATACACCCGGAGTATTTGGGCGATCTTCATGTGCTGGTTTGTCCCTCGGACAAGGAGGCGGGTGAAGAAAACCCGTTGGACATTCTCGAAGATGCGGTAGGACAGTCGTGCCCGCATAAGGGGATTCCGTCCAAGCCGGACGTGAGCTATCTTTACTACGGCTATCTGCTGGACAAGGTGGCGGATGATGATCCGACTTTGGATACGGGCGCGCTGGGTTTCCCTTCCGCGCTGATTTCATCGCAGATGGCTTACTTGATGGGTGCACTGTCCAGTTTTCCGCCATTCTTCAATGGCGTCCTTGGCGATAAAGACCCGTCCAATGACGCGACGTTGGATGGAGACATCAACGATGCCATGGTTCACGGCATGTTCTCGGCCCTGTCGACGCCGCCGGGGTCGTCACTTGGAAACGCGACCGGCACGACATTGTACCGCCTGAAGGAAGGTATTGAACGGTTCCTTACGACGGACATCAACAATCCGGCCGGCAGCGCCTTGGCGCAGTCGGAGATTCCCGTGATGTGGGATGCGGTCACGACGACCTCGACCGAGAGCGCTCAGTTCAATCACATTCCCGGCGGGGCGAACACGCTGTATATGGACGGCCATGTGGAGTTCAACCGATATCCGGACCGATTCCCGGCCACAAAGACCTTTGCGCCTGTCGTTTCGATGTTTGATCTGGGCTGAGCACCCGACCGCGAAGATTGCCTGCACAAAAAGGATGGATTCCCTGTGATGGGAATCCATCCTTTTCTTGTTTGAGAATAGCGATGGGGCTCTACAACCCTCTGACTTTCCATCCTTTGCGGTAGGA